>JAUPUC010000092.1 GCA_030917745.1 Patescibacteria group bacterium
GATGCGTTTACTGGACGAGGGTGCTAAGGGGTTGACACTGGAGAAGATGGGTTTATCAGGAAAGGCACTTGAGAGTGTTCATAGAGAAATCAAGAAACCAAATGGCATGATTCTGGTCACCGGACCGACTGGTTCTGGGAAAACGACGACGCTGTATACTATTATGGATATTCTCAATACGGCTGAAGTTAATATCAGTACCGTAGAAGATCCGGTTGAGTATCGAATGCCACGGGTCAATCAAACGCAGATTAATCCAAAGGTAGGGATGACCTTTGCGGCAGGATTGCGTTCTCTTCTGCGGCAGGATCCGGATATTATCATGGTTGGTGAGATTCGTGATGCCGAGACACTTGAGATTGCCTTGAATGCTGCTATGACTGGCCATCTTGTTCTTTCGACACTTCATACGAACTCTGCGGCAGCTGCTCTGCCTCGCATGTTGGATATGGGTGCCGAACCCTTCTTAATTGCTTCGACAGCAAACGTTATCGTCGCGCAACGTCTTGTTCGGAAACTGTGTGTTGATTGCCGGAAATCATACCAGCTTGATGAGAAACAGGTGGCTTCGTTGGCGAGGAGTTATGATATTGATGCACTTTTTGTGACCATGCAGAAGAATCCAGAAATTGCCAAGATTATCGGTAATGCAAAGAGCTTGAAGGACGCAACTTTTTATGCAATCGGAGGATGTGATCAGTGTGGCGGAGAAGGTTATCGTGGTCGATTGGGTATTTATGAGGTACTGGAGATGGAAACGAATATTCGAAAGTTGGTGACACATGCTGCTACAAGCGAAGAGATTGAGACGACAGCTCGAAAAGAAAATGGTATGTATACCATGGTAGAAGATGGATTTTTGAAAGCCGTGCAGGGGGTGACAACATTAGAAGAGATTATGCGTGTCACGAAGGAATAAGTGAAGAAAGAACAGCGTGTTTTCTCAAAAATTCCCCTCAATGATGAGAGGAATTTTTTTGAATACCTGTCCAGATTCTTATGTCGAGATACGATCTGAAAATTTCGTGCAAAAACACTAACAAAAGAGCTTGTCTGTCACTGACTCTCGCGGGCTTGGAGATTCTGTGAAAGAGTGAAAGAAGTTATTCTTTTGTCCGGAACTCATTACGGAATTCACGACGGATATGTGATTTGGCGTTGGAGGTTTTCACGAAGTTGAGCCAGTCTCTTGAAGGGCGTTTTTTGTCTTTGACAGTCAGAATATCAACTACTTGGCCATTTTCGATTCGCGAATCGAGAGGGACCATCTTTCGGTCGACTTTTGCTCCGACCGCCCGGTGTCCGATTTCGCTGTGGATAGCGTAGGCAAAATCAATAGGGGTGGCATCTTCAGGAAGTTCAATAATATCGCCTTTTGGTGTGAAGGCAAAAATATGATTTTTAAAAAATTCGATCTTCAATCCTTGCATGAATTCTTCGTCATTGCGACCGATTTCCCTTTGCCACTCTTTGAGTTGATTGACCCAAGCGAGTTCTTTTGGAGGAGTTTTCCCGGGTGTAGCTCGATTTTTGAAGAAGAGGTTTCTCCAACCACGGCGTTCTTTTTCGGTGTATATCCAGTGAGCCGCAATACCATACTCTGACTCATCGTGCATTTTTTGGGTGCGGATTTGTACTTCCAGAATACGGCCTTCCGGACCAAAAATCGTTGTATGGAGTGATTGATACCCATTTGGTTTGGGGAGTGAAATATAGTCTTTGATGCGTCCAACCATGGGGCGATAGAGCTTATGGACGATACCGAGTGATTCATAGCAGTCGGCGATTTCTGGCACAATAATACGAATCGCCACCAGGTCATAGACACGAGCGATATCCATGTCATGTTTTTTGAGTTTATGAAAGAGGCGATAGAGATGTTTGGTTCGCCCGTGAATATTGAGAATGCGAACACCCTCTTTATCGAGCTCGGTTTTGAAGAGGGCTACAATTCTGGTGATATAGAGGTCTCCTTCTTTGAGATAGGTTTCCTGAAGTTTTTTTGTCAGAGCGTAGTTTTCGGGATCAAGATAGCGAAAACAGAGATCCTCGAGTTCGCCTTTGAGTTCTCCGATACCGAGTCGGTTTGCGATTTGGGCGTAGACTTCTATGGTTTCACGTGCGATACGCTCCTGTTTTTCTCGAGGGACATGCTCTAGTGTACGCATGTTGTGGAGACGATCAGCAAGCTTGATAATGACGACTCGAATATCACGAGCCATGGCGAGAAACATTTTTCGGAGATTTTCTAAGTACAGCTCTTCTTTGGTCCCGCGTAATTTAATCTTTCCTAACTTCGTAATACCATCGACGAGGTAGGCGATTTCGCTTCCGAATTTTTTTTCGATTTCGGTGAGGGTCACTTCCGTATCCTCCGGAACATCATGTAATAGGCCGGCCGCGATGGTTCGCGCGTCCATACCGATTTCACGAAGGGTGAGACCGACCGAGAGGCAGTGGGTGACATACGGTTCACCGGAACGACGCTTCTGATTCTTGTGAGCTGTTTCGGCGAAAGTATAGGCTTCTGTAATCAGTTTTTCGTCCTCACTTGAGAAGGGAGTGCTGCCGGTGGTGAGAATATCCTTGAGAGTAGGAGTCGTCATACAAGAAAATATTAATATCTTTTTGTAGTATAGCAGATTTGACAAATGCAACTAAGTTGCGTTAAGATGAAAGAAGTAATTTCGGAGGAGGAGTAGATGTATTGAAATTCAAGAGATATCTGATAAAAAAGTATGCGTACGAAGGAAGCGTGTTTGCAGGAGCTCAAAACGAAAGGTATTCGTCTGACTCGCTCTCGAAAGGCGCTGATTAGTTTTCTGGTGGCTGCCCATGCTCCACGAGCGATACCGGAAATACAGACATCTTTTCAGAAGGAGGGGATTGTTTTTCATAAGACAACGTTGTATCGAGAACTCGAGTTTCTTATAAATGAGGGTATAGTAAAAGAGGTCATTGTATCGGGAGAAAAGCGTTATTATGAGCTTGTCGGAGAACATCATCATCACACGGTATGTCTGAGTTGTGGAGATATTCGTGATATTGTTTTTCGAGAGAATCTACTGCCTATTGAGCAAGCTCTTTCTCAGGAGGACGGTTTTCAGGTACTTGAACACTCATTAGAATTTTTTGGACTTTGTCGTATGTGTAAGATATAAGAGAAAAATATATGTCAAAGAGGATTCTTTGGGGATTTGCGGGTCTAGGAGTAGCTTTGGTTTGTTTAGTTTCTTTTTTTTCTTTTTGGCAGACAGATACACCTCAGACAGAAATAGCCGTACAAGAGCCGCTTCGGGTTGTGGCCTCTTTTTTTCCGTATGCTGAGTTTGCGCGAGGGGTAGCTGGAGGAGACGCTTCTATTACGACACTCGTTCCTTCCGGAGTGGAACCGCATGACTTTGAGCCAACCCCTCGGGATATAGAAAAGCTATATCAAGCCGATGTGGTCATCATCAACGGAGCAGGTATCGATGCTTGGGCGGACAAACTTTCACCCGAACTCATCAAGCGAGGAGTACGTGTTGTTCGTATGTCCGATACATTAAATTTGCTGCCTGGCCAAGACGACGAACACCAGAATGAATCGCTCGTGGCACTTGAGGAGGACAAACATGAACATGATGAATCAGCTTTCGATCCCCATTTTTGGCTTGATCCGGTATTGGCAGAAATACAGGTGAATCGAATCAAAGAGGTATTCAAAGAGGTTGATCCAGCGAATCAGGTGCAGTACGAAGCTCGGTGGGCAGTGACCATTCAGGAGCTCCGTTCTTTGGATCAAGAATATACATCTGGACTGAGTCAGTGTCGTTTACGAAGTGTTGTCACTGCGCATGATGCCTTTACCTATCTGGCAAAAAGGTACACACTAGAAGTAATCTCGATTGCTGGACTTTCTCCAAATACTGAGCCATCACCAAAACGTCTGGTAGAGATAGCCAATGTGGTTCGGGAACGAAATATAGGATATATCTTTTTTGAAACGCTTTCGAGCCCCAAACTTTCTCAAACACTGGCTCGGGAGACGGGGGTTGAGACGCTGGTTTTTAATCCTATTGAGGGAGGAATGATGGATGAAAACGGAGTATCGGAAACTTATTTCAGTCTGATGCGTCAAAATTTAAATCATTTACGAATTGCACTCGAATGTCTTTAGCTGATACGCCACTCATTACAGCGCGTGATATACATTTCCGGCATGGGGAAGAGTTTGTGTTGTCCGAGATATCCTTTCAGATTTTTTCGGGGGATTATGTGGGCGTGCTTGGGGCAAATGGAAGTGGTAAGACCACGCTGATTAAGCTGATTGTCGGTCTACTGGAACCAACACAGGGTGATATTCAGTTGTTCGGGGATAATCCTCGTGTATTTCGAGGTTGGGATCAGGTTGGTTATGTACCACAACATGTCTTTAAAAATGATCAAAATTTTCCCGCGACAGTCGAAGAAATTGTAGCGAGTGGCTTCGGTCGAGATGAACGTCGCCTCTCGTCTACTGATCAGCTTGTTTTCATGGAACAGGCACTGAATTCGGCTCGTGTGAAGCATGTGCGGCATCGGCGCAATGCGGAGCTCTCTGGCGGGGAGCCACAGAGAGCTTTTAACGCACGAGCACTCGCAACTCGGCCACAGCTGTTGATTCTTGATGAGCCCACTACGGGTATCGATCGGACATCTGAGCGGGAATTTTACGCATTACTCAAACAACTGAATGATGCCGGTATGACGATTCTTCTTATCTCTCATGATTTGGATGCAATAGCTCGTGAAGTTAAACAGGTGATGTGCCTGAATCGGACATTAGTATACTTCGGGGCTCCAGAGGGACTTCGTCATTCGAAGACACTTGACACTATGTATGGTGATGGGAAGCAAGTGCTTTTTCATGGACATGAGCATTAAATTTTTTGTGAGATATGGATATTTCGGCGTTTTGGCAATTTGATTTTCTTCGTCGAGCTCTTGAAGCCGGTTTGTTGATTGGAATAGTGGCACCGCTTCTCGGGATTTTTTTGGTGGTACGTCGTTATTCACTCTTTCGGACGCCTTGTCGCATGTGTCATTTCTTGGTGTTGCTTTGGCGCTTGTCTTAAAGATTCCGATTTTTTTCGGAGTACTTTTTCTTTCTGTTGCAGCGGCACTCGGTATGGAGCGATTACGTTCGAGCGGAAAAATTTTAGGGGAATCAGTAGTAGCCTTAGTCTTATCGGGCAGTTTGGCCCTCGCGGTAGTGCTCCTCTCCTCGCTTCGTGGGCTTAATGTGAATATCATGAATTATCTCTTTGGGAGTCTTTCAACGGTGACGCGTTTTGATTTGTTTATGCTCTGTATCATTGTGGTATTGGTACTGATATTCGTTGTACTTCGCTATCATCAACTGTTTCTCACAGCGCTAGATGAGGATTTAGCTCGGGTATCTGGAGTACCAGTTTTGGCATTGAATGCTGCCTTTGCCTCTCTTGCAGCCGGTGTGGTGACGGCTTCCCTGCAAATTGTTGGTGCCCTTCTTATTGGAGCGCTCATGGTGATTCCTGTGTTGGCGGCACTTGAATTGAGACGTGGTTTTTTTGTAACTCTCCTGGTTGCTGAAGCAGTGTCTTTGCTCTCTGTAGTGATTGGGCTTTTGCTTTCCTACCAATTCAATCTGGCGAGTGGCGGGGCAATTGTTCTCGTTACACTGGGATTTTACCTCTTCTTTTTTTCCGCGCAGCGTTTGATGTTTCGGAGTTAAGGAAAACATTTATCGTGACTTTTGTAAGAGTCCTTGTTAGAGTGATGAAGATCCTTTTGTAGGTTTTCGAGTGAAAAAATTCTAGAATTATGCAGTCTCCATCAATGTTTATTCGGGTATTAAAATCATATTTTGTGTCGGCTCGTCGGCAAATATGGTGGTTTTTGGCCGTGT
>JAUPUC010000019.1 GCA_030917745.1 Patescibacteria group bacterium
TTCTCCATCGGATTCGAGGAAGAGAAATACAATGAGCTCAGATATGCCAAGATTGTCGCGGAAAAATTCAAGACCGATCATACCGAATTCATCGTCAAACCCGATGCCATCGAACTCCTCCCGATGCTAGTACGCCAGTATGAAGAGCCCTTCGCCGACTCAAGCGCTTTGCCGACCTACTACGTCTCCAAACTTACCAGGAATCATGTGACTGTAGCACTCAACGGCGATGGCGGGGATGAGAATTTCGCCGGTTACACGCGCTACTCCGCTTTTCTGGTCTCGACGCTGCTCGACCGCCTCGATTGGCTCAATCGTCTCATCGGCGTACCCATCACCCGACTCCTGGCACGATCCATACGCAACACCTTCTTCGACCGCCTACACCGGTTTTCCAAAAGTCTCTCCGATGATTACCGTCGCCGCTACCTCTCCTATACTGCCTACTTTACCAATGAACAAAAGGCGACGCTCTACACGAAGCAGTTCCGAGAAAAGATGCGAGGCCAGGATACTTACGCCGTCATCGCTTCGCGTTTCCAAGAATCAGGATCGAAAAACCGGACCGAGCAGGCGGTCTACGCGGATTTTGTCACCTATCTCCCTGAAGACCTCATGACCAAAGTCGATATCGCCACCATGACCGTCGCCCTGGAAGGCCGGTCGCCGTTCCTGGACCATGAACTCCTGGAACTTTCCGCCCGAATTCCATTTGGTCTCAAGCTCAAAGGCTTGAACAACAAAAAATATATCCTCAAAGAAGCACTCCGAGGTATCGTCCCCGATGAGGTCATGTTCCGCCCCACGATGGGCTTCGGCGTTCCGATCGATGCCTGGTTCCGAGGGGAACTCAAAGACTACGCACGAGAAAAACTTCTCGACGGCCAGCTCGTAAAACGGAATCTCTTCAAACGCTCCGCCATCGAGAGTATCCTGCACGCCCACGCATCCACCGGCGTCAACTTTTCTCCGCATATCTGGGCCCTTCTGACCCTGGAACTCTGGTTTGAAGAATATTTTGATTAGCTCTTATGCCAGAAAAGAAAAAAATTCTTCATCTTATAACCGGGCTCGAAGTGGGCGGAGCGGAAATGATGCTCCTCAAAACTTTGCCAAAACTACAAGAAGATTTTGATAATCGAGTCTGTTGCATCCGTAACCGCGGACCGATTGGGGAACGACTTGAAGAAGCAGGGATTCCTGTTTTCTTCCTAGATCTAAACAGTATTCTCGATTTTGGTGCAATTTTTCGATTCCGAAATATCATCAAAAAGTTCGGTCCGAATATCATCGTCACCTACCTCATCCATGCCGATCTTTTCGGCCGCATCTTCGGACGCCTTTTCGGAGTAAAGAAAATCGTCTGTAGCCAGCGCGGCAAGCTCCTTCATTGGGAATTCTTGCGTCTTGCGGATCGCCTAACAAAATATCTTGTTACGAAATATATCGTTCAAACCGAAACAGCCCAAGAAGAGCTCATGAAAAAACTCCATTTATCAAAAGAACAATTTAAGATCATACCAAACGCCATAGATACGAAAGATTTCACCTTTGAAATGAATCGTGAAAAAAAACGGGCTGAACTTTCCCTGAAATCAGACGACATAGTCATCACCTGTGTAAGCAAACTCCGTCGCGGAAAAGGTCATAACTATCTCCTTGAAGCCTTTGAACAACTCCGCCATTATTCTGAACGCCGCCAAAAATCCCATACAAACAGACGGTTCAAACTTCTCATTGTCGGCGACGGCGAGCAAAAAGAGATACTTCTTAAACAAATTGAAAGCTACAAATCAAAATCAAACATTCTCTTCATTGGAAACCGCAATGACGTCAAGGAACTATTAAGAATCTCGGATATCTTTATCCTTCCAACGCTCGGCGAAGGTATGAGCAACGCGCTTCTGGAGGCGATGGCTTCCGGTCTTCCCGTCATAACGACTGATATTCCGGAGAACAATGAGCTTATCAAAAATGGGAAAACCGGCATACTTGTCCCGATAAAAGATAGTGATTCGCTTGCAAAAGCAATTGAAGATCTTCTTAGTGACGGAGAGCGAAGAAAAAATCTCAGCGAAAATTCCAAGAGAAATATCTCAGAATATTTTGATGTGAGGATTGTCGTTTCAAAACTTACCGGATTTCTTGACGAGCTATAGGGAAGTTTCGGGAAACTGTTTTTGAAAAGTTTCGAGAGATGTCCATTCTGCATTCCGCAGAGTGATTTTTTTTCGCAAAAACCAAAGCAGATCTTCTGGGAAAAATTCTCGCGACATTAAGTCAAAAAGATAGAGAAAAGAAGCGAGAGAAATCGGATTGACTGAAAAAAAATCTCGAAGATGTCTTCGGCTCAGGGAGAATCGGTTTGACGAAAGATTGGTGCCGTCACCCTTTATCCGATGTATTGTCAACGGATTTTGGATACACCATATCTTTCCCGATTTTGAGAGCGTCTCCTTCTCAAAGAATTCATCGGCAAGCGTATGCTCCGGATCATATCGGAATCCTTTGTTTCGGAATACGAGAGATGTATGGTCGACAAAATTCACAACTTCTGGCTTTGCGTTGAGAATAAGCGTTTTCTTTTTTTCAAAATAGTAAAATGTGTTCGTTCCGCACGCGATAAATTCCTGGTTATTTTTCAAAAACCCAACCTGTTTCGACAGCTTCTCCGGAAGCCAGACGTCATCGTGATCTTGGATAGCTACATATTCCCCGTTAGCTTTTTCGAGTAGAAAATTCAGCCCGGCATACGGACCGATATTTTCCTTTCCTTCAAACAGGGTGATCCGGAAGTCGTCCACGCCCCTTATTATTCCGACTGTACAATCGCTTGATGCGTTATCAAGGATAAGAATCTCAAAATCCGGATATGACTGTGCGAGACAGCTCCGGAGTGTCTTCTCGATATATTTCTCATCGTTGTAGGAAACAACAAGAATACTCACCAGGCACTGCTTCATTTTTTTATGGCTTCAAGTTCGACATATAAGTCTCGAGCAGCAAACAGTTTCAAAAGCGAATGTTCATAGAAATATGGAAATATATCTGCGATAAGTTGAAACGGCATCATATGCAAAAATCTAATCTTCCCATAGATATTTGAATTCGATGGATAAAACAAGATCCTCTTTTTTACAATTCTAAACTTTGCTTCTGAGTAAAACGACGGAAGCTTCTTCGTATTTGTAAAGTGATCGAACGTCTCGTATGTGAAAAACTGCTTGTGTGTCGGATCACGAAATGCTCCAACCGAGGTGAAGTAAGGAACGGCGATCGTTATTTTCGCACCATTCTTGCAAACACGCCATACTTCCGTCATTACGACAAGTAGGTCAGAAACGTGTTCCATGAAATGCATCGAAAAAATTTCATCCACCGAGTTATCTCCGAGTGGGATCCTCTCATTATCAAGATTGCAGACAATATCAACCCCATCCATCTTCACACGATCAAGCCCGGCAAATCCAAACTTCTTATTCTTTCCACAGCCAATATCGAGTTTCATAGAAAAATGATTAGTTTTGATGATAATAAGTCCTTCTTATGTAAACGTTTATGAAATTCGGCAAAAACATTCTTATTATTAACTTTACATTCAAATCAAAATCCATCAAAGATGCGAATTGTAAATTTTTAAAATAGTTAAAACATTCCCTTCGCGCATCACCCTTTTCCCCATTTTCCAAATAGTAGAGTGCTTTCGAGTAAGTATATCGCCCTCTTTTGTATCGTATGGCCGTGATGACACCTTTATTCTCACGGAAGTTTTTCTCGTACTCAGCAAGGAGAAGCGATATATGCTTGTATGCCTTTACTGCATCGTACGAATTATTATTCGAATGTCTCCGATAGGCAAAAAGAACTTCCTCCAGATAATAGACTTTATTTTGTGTCGAAACCCTGAAATTAAAATCCCAGTCCGATGGCAAAAACACTTTCTCCGACGGATCAAGCGTCCTTGGATAGCCAACTTTTTTGAGGATATACTTTCGAATCATTACCTGCCCATATGAATTGATGAGATGATGCTTCGAAGAAAGATACTCGCTTGGACTTATGCACTCATTTTTGTAGACTCTAACGTTTTGAAAAGATCTATAATCCCTTGTTACCATTTCCCCTTTCTCGTTAACAACGTCAAAATTGCAATAAACCATTCCCAAATCCGAATATTTTTCAAAGACTTCGAGTTTTCTTTTGAGGTTATTCTCATAGAAGAAATCATCTCCCTCCAAGAAAGCAATATATTCCCCTCTCGAAGTATCAATAAGAAATTTCCAGTTTGGAATAAGGCCTTTGTTTTCATCGTTCCTGAACGCTCTGATTCGAGAATCCTTCTTCGCATATTCTTGTATGATTCCCCAACTTCCGTCAGTCGAGCAATCATCCACAATCAAAAGCTCCCAGTTTTTATAAGTCTGGAAAAGCACGCTTTCAATGGTGACCCCGATAAATTTCTCGTGGTTGTAGACTGGAACGATAACAGAGACAAGTTGATTCATATATTCTCAATTTTTCTCAACTCGTCATAATTCCCTTTTTGCAGTTCGAGCACATCGACATAATTTCTCGACGGCAAATTGGACAGAAATGCGTTCAGTTTTTCCGATTGCTCCTGCCAGGTGAACCTCCCCACTACGTTCCTGGCATTCTTCACATACTGCAATAATACATCCGGATCATGAATAAGACCGTTTATTATCTTTACACTCCCATTAATATCGAACGAATTAATGAGCCTCCCTGTCACGCCGTCTTCGAGGTAATCTTCCGTTCCATACTTTGTGGAAACAACAGCGCACCCACAGGCCATCGCCTCTATCGGAGGAAGCGGGAACGATTCATACCAGGAAAACATCGCCATGATATGAGCCTGCCGATAATATTCTGCCAATTTTTTTTGTGGCACTTTCCCGAGAAAAACATATTTGAAGTCATCTGTTTTCGGATCATTCCCGAAAAACTGTATTTCGATGGCATCACCATTTATCTCGTAGAGTTTTTTGAAAATCCGCATCTGCTGATCATAGCCCTTGAAAGGCCTTTGGGGGTCGCAGTATGAGATTATTTTGAGCCTTTCGATATTCGAATATTTCGTCGCGCCATCCTTCTCCTCAAAGAAAATTTCAGTATCGATTCCAGGGGTTACAACAATCGGGTCAAATCCATAGTTGTATTTGAACATCTTGTACAGCCAAGAGCAATTCACGATATGGTTAACCGGGTAGTAATTGAGGACTCTGATTTGCGCAATATCAGCATAATCCCGGAACATATGCTCCTCATAATGTTGGTTGTGCATCACTATTTTTTTGTTTTTCCCAAGCTTCATGGCGGCATCAATTGTATAAGGATATGTTGCTATAAGAATATCGCTATCAATATCCATGTCTTTATATTTTTCTATCAACTCATCTGCAATAACAGCAACTTCCACAAAAACCTTTTGACCAATAAGAATATTAGCAAGTTTTCTCCTCAACATTCTAAGAGCTATTTTCACTTTTGATCTTTTCCCAATATATTTGAGATAGGTATCCTTATCCCACTGGAAATGTTCATATGGCGTTACGACATAAACATCATGTCCGAACTCCACCAACTTGTTCATGAAGTTATAGAGCGTTAGCGGCCCACCCGTGTACCCAAGATCCGTGAAAAAATACGTGATTTTCATAATCTATTTCTTGTCCTTTAAGGAATCAAACAAATCCAATGCATTCTTGAATGCCTGGTCCATATTAAAATATTTGTAGTTCGCGAGACGACCGACGAAGTATATTCCCTCCTTTTCCAATTTTTCCGCTTCCGACTGATATTTGGCATATATTCGCCGATTGCGTTCGCTCGGCACGGGATAGTACGGCTCCCCTTCCCAGGAGCTGTATTCCCGGGAAATCACCGTCTTCGGGTGTTTCTGTCCCGTGAAATGCTTGTATTCGATTATGCGGGTATAGGGAATATCGAGTGATGGATAGTTGATGACAGAATTATTCTGATAAATCTCCTTGTCGTGCGTTTCCCACTCGAACCGGAGCGATCGATACTGGAGTTTTTCACCGAATTTGTAGTCGAAAAACTGGTCTATCGGTCCCGTAAAGAAAAGTTTTTCAAAGCCGCTGATATCGTTTTTGATATCTTCATATGTTGTCCCGAGTCTCACGGTAATGTTCGGATGGTCGAGCATCCTTTCGAACATCTTGGCATACCCTTCTTTCGGGAGCGCCTGGTATGTGTCGGAAAAATATCGATCGTCATGATTCGTCCGAACAGGAATCCGATCCATCACGGACGCCTCGAGCTCGTTCGGCCACATATCCCACTGCTTCTTGGTGTAGTTTTCGAACATCTTCTCATAGAGGGCTTTCCCGACACGCCGCAAAGCCGACTCCTCGCTGTTTTTCGGATTTTCTATCTTTTCCGTGTTCTCTTCGAGCCATTTTTGCATCTCCTGTTCCGTTTCGATGCTCGTATCGAAAAGCGCGTTCACCGTATCGATATTCACCGGAACGGGAACGAGTTTTCCGTCAACCGAAGAAAGCACGCGGTGCTCGTACGGACACCACTCGGAAAACCGATTCACGTATTCCCAGACGTCCTGATGATTGGTATGGAAAAGGTGCGCGCCATACTCCGAAACGAGAATGCCGTCCTCATTTTCATGGTCATAGCAGTTCCCGCCGATATGGTCACGCTTTTCGACGACCAAAACACGCTTTCCGGACGATGCGTACAGCTCTGCGAGCGTCGCGCCGGAAATCCCCACTCCGATGATGATAATATCACTTTTCGTATCAATTGGATTTTGATTCATAGACAGAAAATAGCGAGCAACCATGTTTCTCATCATTCAAAAAATCAAGAAAATTCAGCCGCCCTAACAATGAATTTTTTAAAAAGTTCAGATACCTGTTTTCAAAATTATGTTTATAGTATAAAGAGCAAACGTAGTTTACTGGAAAACCAGCGCTATATTCATGGAAGGTACTTTCATATTCAATGCCAGCAAACAGCTTATCGAGATCCGACAGGGAGTAACCGTCATGAACATGCCCCACCCTTCGATGAAAATCGTCTCCGAAATACTTTTTATAATTTTTTGTTGGAACAGAGACAAGAAAAATAGTCTTGTCATGCGTAAGTTTTCTTAATTCAGATAAAATTTCTTTCGGATCAACGACGTGTTCCAAAAAATCAATAAGCAACACAAAATCATACTTGTTCTCATTTTGAAAATCGTATTTCGTAGCATCCGCACAAAATAGGCGAATGCTTTTCTGTAGGGACTTCTTTTGAAGAATCTTTCTTCCTTGCGCTATGGCATCCTCGCTTAAATCAAATCCGTCGTACTCAAAACCCCTATCAATTTTTGCAATTTCAAATGCATTTATTCCGAATCCGCATCCCAGCTCCAATATCTTGGGATTTTTCTGAAGTTTCTTTGTTGAAAAAAAATTCAACAAAGGCTTTAGCCTAATTTTGGTATGCAGTTCACCCCCTAGTATGGAGTAATAAATATAATCCAGCGTCTTATCAGAGGAATACCTGATATCGCTTCCTATGCCTGATTTCCTGAAAAAATTCATACCGTTAGCAATATTTCTTCAAAATATAACGAAGATTAAATCCATCAACAATGTAATTAACAACTAGACCAAGAAGTATGGCTTGTACACTTAATGTGTTTGTCAAAACAAGAATGACAATATACCCAGTATAAACGCAAGCTCGAATAAAATAAAATTTGAGGCCTAAAAAATAAGTCTCCGGACTATGTGCGGCAACAATATTTCCATAAAAGGCGACAAAAAACTGGGATACTGCCACAATACTGAATAATGATAATACAAAAAAATCAAGTTCATATTCTGATCCAAAAAGACTCAAAACTAAAAATCCGACCAAAAATACCCCCAAAAAAACAGGTGCGGAGCCAAACCGAACGAGTTTATCAACTTTCTTCATTATCAGAATCTTTTTCTCCGTCTTTGAAACAACGGGGAAAAAAACATTATTCATAATAACCGTCATCTGCCCAATGACGAATATTGTAGCCGCATAATAGGCGCTATAGAGACCAAGTTCTTCCGGACCGAAATACTTATTCACAACGAAACGATCGCCATAACCAACAACCAACGTGACAAGCGCACTTGCAACAACAAATTTTGAATAGTGTAACAAAGATTTTAGTGAAATCAAGTTCGGAACAGAAACGATGAATTCTCGGAATCGAAGCAGATACCAAAACACAATTAATACTCCCGCCAGGATAAATGCTGACGCAACCGAGGTATAAGTTCCAAAAACGGTATAAATAACAAAAAAAGCGACAGCAACAAACAAACCTTCAAAAATTCTTAATTTTGCCTGAAAATTGAATAATTGAAATCCCCTAGCAATACCGTCCAAAAAATTCTTTATTCCAAGAATAAAACTCAATAAAACTCCAAACAAAACAATATCTGAGGTCGTAGAAAATATACCAGAAAAAAAATTGTCAAAAAAAGTAGCCACTATCAATGATAGTATGGAAATAAAAAAAACAAACCAGAATGCACTCGAGATATTTTTTCGTATATTTTCAACTTTCTGAAAAGCTTCTTTTGATATAACACGAGAAATTGCCATATCCATACCAAAAATCATCGGGATGAGGAATATTTGAGATATAAGGAACACCAAGCTGTATTTCCCATATTCTTCAGGACCGAGAAGCCGACCAGCAATTATATTAACCGCGAATGTTACGCTTGCGGCAATCACGCCTCCGAAAAATGACCAGGAGAGATTTTCGAGGAATTTCCGCATTTCCTGCCCCATTTCATGCCCAAAAAGACGGAGATGGACTATCCCTACAAGCCGATAAATTTTTTGCGTTACCAGTACGGATGAAATCATGAAAATGCCTTTTTCTAGCCTTTATAGTATACTCTGAGCATGAACCTAAGACAAATTCCGACTCTGAGAATTATTTCCGGCCTCATTTTTTCCGTTTTCCTTTTAAAAGGCGTCTTTTTAAGCCTTCTCATACCCGTATTTCAGAATCCTGATGAACAGATCCACTATGGCACCGTCCAGTACCGGGCAGAACCGCGGGAGAAAGACTGGGAAATACGGGAAATCGGAAGAAGAGACCCTGTCAGCTCGGATATATCCACCTACGGACTCTCGGAAGAAGTCATCCGTTCCGCCCAATCCGTTCAATTCGATGAGATAAAATTCGAAAAACAAAACATCCAGAATTTTTCTCAGTCTACCGAAAATGAGATCCTCCAGAGCAATTGGAAACACTACATAGACACCTATCCAAACAATACCTCCGGAACCAAATCCATATACTACGAAATCGCCTCATGGCTTGAGCAAATTCTTTCTGGAGAGAGTATCTTTACGCGTATCTTTTCCCTGCGTCTCCTCGCCGTACTTTTCGGTCTCGGCGTGGTGATCCTTGCCTATCTGACCGCGAAAAAAATCGGCTTCTCAGAGAATCTCTCACTTCTCTTCACCGCGCTTATCGCCTTCCAGCCGATGCTCTCCATCACCGGAGCACAGGTCAATATCGATATCGCTCTCGTCTTCGCTTTTTCACTCTTCTTTTACGCCAGCATCTCATTCATGAAGGATACGGATTGGAGACATGCGCTTC
>JAUPUC010000070.1 GCA_030917745.1 Patescibacteria group bacterium
GCTGGCTTTCAAGTTGCTGATTCTCTCCTCTCGACCAAAAAAACCAGAAAACTCCCCCTCCCACAAGTAAGAGGAAGAAAAAGATCAAGACCCAGATCAACTTTTTTTTATTTTTTTTCGGTGGCGGCCACGAAACACTCTCACCCATACTAGCAGGATCATTCCCTGCCATAAGAGGCGACGGGGTGTTTAATCCACCAAACCCTACGCCTGCCATAAACGGCACAAAGAAAAAATAAATTCTACCAAACTAGTTCTTTGATTTTCAAAAAAATACCAAAGAAACCCCACATAAATTCCAGAATCATTATACCAAAAAAAGTCCTAAAAACAAAGGAGAGAAGGGTGTCAAAAACACCCTATTTCAAAGTATTTTAGCAAGTAGGACTACTGCTGTTTTCGAATATAATCATATGCCGAGAGAGCAGCGACCACACCGTCTCCAGCAGAGATATTATTCTGCTTATACGGAGCATCAGTCACATCGCCCGTCGCAAAGATACCCACTCGCGAAGTTGCTTTCGTTCGGTGGTCAAGCATGACTTCCCCTCGCTCATTCCTCTCCACTAATCCTGCCAGAAAATCCGAGTTTGGAATCATACCAATTTCCACAAACACACCATCTGATTCGATGCTCTTTTCCTCTTCAGTTTGAGCATCTTTGTAACGAAGTCCGGTTACGACATCTTCCCCAATTATTTCTTTTGTTAAGCCAAAATAAACAACACTGACTCTCGAATCAGCCAAGATTTTCTCTCGGGTAATCGCGTCCCCTTTGAGCTCGCCTGAACGCACCATAAGCACAATTTCACGAGCATATGGAAGAAGGTCCTCGACTGCTTCTAAACCAGAGTTTCCTCCCCCAACTACTACTACCTTTTTCCCCCGAAAAAAGGGCGCGTCACACGTTGAACAATACACCACTCCCTTTCCCCGAAACTTTTCTTCGCCGGGAACGTCAAGCGAGCGATGTCGCCCACCCGAGGCGATAATAATTGTTTTTGTCTGATATGTTTCTCCAGAACTACTCTCTACCAAAAATTGTCCTCTGTCATCCTTTACTGAAGTCGCTAGCTCTCCAGTTCGAATTTCAATTCCTTCTTGTGCTCGGAGGTGTTTTTCAAGTGATTGCGCAAGCTCCCACCCCGGAATTGAAATCGTCCCGATCCAATTTTCCACCGATGCAGACACTGAGGATTGCCCACCAATACTCTCGGTAATCATCAACGTTTTCAGTTGTTTACGTGAAGCATAGATAGCCGCTGATACTCCTCCTGGACCTCCACCAATAATAATCACATCGTAAATCATATCTTCCTATTTTACTTTAATTAAAAGCTTTTCTTGTCATCTATTTTACACTCGACCGCGTGCCTGCATCGCAAGAGCCACGCGCTCAAGCGCCACTACATAAGCACCCATGCGAAGCGTAGTATTATATTTTTCATGTGACGCCCACACCACCTCAAACGCTGCTTGCATTTTCTCTTTCAGTCTCTGATGTATTTCTGATTCTGTCCAATAGGCATTCATGGCATTCTGAACTTGCTCAAAATAAGATACTGTCACACCTCCAGCATTCGCCAGAATATCCGGCACAACAACAACCCCACGTTCAAAGAGCAATGCATCTGCCTCACTCGTTACTGGTCCATTAGCCACCTCGACAATGAGTTTCGCCTGAATTTCTTTGACATTTTTTTCGGAAATAGCCCCTTCCAAGGCTGCTGGGACCAAAATATCACACGGAACAGCCAGAAGCGCTTCGCTTGGCAGAGATTCGCAACCCATGCATTTTTTCAGCGACCCCGTTGCACGCTTATGTGTCTCAATCTCTCCCACATCCAGCCCCTCTTCCCGATACACTGTTGATTGAGAATCTGAAATTGCGACTACCCTATATCCGGACTCATGTAACAGACGGGCCAGGTGACTTCCTCCGTTCCCGAAACCCTGAATAGCAACTCGGGCACGATCTGGCAAGTGCAGTTTCTGAGCAGCATTTTCAAGCACAAAAAATGCCCCCTGCGCAGTAGCATAGTCACGTACCAAAGAGCCACCAATACTCAATGGTTTTCCAGTAATAACACCTGGCGCCTTCTCTCCAATTAAGATTTCATATTCATCAAGCATCCATCCCATCACGCGGGGATCCGTCGAGACATCAGGGGCCGGTATGTCTTTATTTTTCCCGACAAAAGCTGCAATGGAGCGCATATATGCCCGAGACAATGCTTCCAGTTCGCGGTCTGAAAACGTTTTTACATCAACCGAAACCCCTCCCTTTCCTCCACCAAGCGGCAATCCAAGCACCGCCGTCTTCCATGTCATCCACGCCGAAAGAGCCATTACTTCTTCACGAGTTACACCGGGATGGAAGCGAATCCCACCCTTGTACGGTCCGGCCGAATCGTTCCATTGAGAACGAAATCCAGTGAAAACTTTCGTTTTTCCAGTATCCATACGCACCGGAACCGAAACCTCAATCACTCGATCCGGTGAAAGGAGACGTTCGAAAATATCCGGGTGGATACGGGCTATTTTTTGAGCCGCATACAGCTGTTCACGAGCAGTTTCGAGTGGGTTCATATGTTTTTCTTCCTTAATTTACGGACTACTTCATCCGAAAAAGACTTTTCAGATACGATTCGCTGATTTTCTGCTTTCCATCCCATTTACAAGCGATATCATTCTTCAACAATGCAACACCCAACATCGCGACCGCTTCCCGGACTGCGCTAATTTGAGTAATAACAGAAAGACATTCGCTCTCTCCCTCAACCATTCTCCGAATACCACGAAGCTGCCCCTCAATACGAGCGATACGAGCAATCATTTTTTCACGATCCGTTTTCTCCTGTTTTGGCATATAACCCTTTCTTGAAAGAAACATAAATATACCCTACTGGGGTATATTACAATCGACTCATTACTCTGTCAAACAGTCCAAAACCACCCTATTCTGATAAAGCTTGTACTTGTTCTCGAAACTGATCTCCACGATCAAATTCATTCTTAAACAAGCCAAAACTTGCTGCTCCAGGTGAAAGCAACACGACATCTCCACTCTCAGCATTGCGTGCCGCTAATTCCACCGCTTTCCCCATAGACTCCACGACAGTCCATTTCTGAATCTCAGTTTTTTTCTGAACCAAGAGATTCTCCAACTCCTTCAATAACTTCTCTGTTCCCGTCCCCTTCAGAAAAACCACCCCTTTCGCTCGATCCAAAATCGCCACGGCTAATCGATGAAAATCAAGCTCTTTATCAGTGCCTCCGACGATAAGATACACTGGCCCTTCAAAGCTCTCCAGCGCTGCTATAGACGCCTCTGGAATCGTTGCAGCGGAATCATTATAGAAACGGACACCTTTCCTTGTTCCGACTAGCTCAAGTCGATGTGGAACACCTCGAAATGACGAGAGTCCTTGTTGAATGACGGTTGGCTTCATTCCAAATGTTCGTACCGCAGCTACGGCTGCCAATGCATTATCGTAATTATGCTCTCCCAACAAAGATGTCCCTGCTAAACTCGCAATTTCTTGATGATATCCAGATTGGGCTTCGATAATTCGATCAGAAACAAGCGTAAATCCATCTGAAGAGGCCTGAGTCGCCCGAGAAAACCAAATAACCCCCGCGGGTGCATCAGCAGCCATAGCCTGTGTCCAGGCATTGTCCGCATTCAAAATAACGGCTCCAGAAGACTGGAATCGAAAAATGTTTTTTTTATCCTCTACATATGCTTCCATACTATCATAGTAGTTTTGATGGTCTGGATATACATTCGTCACCACCGAGAGAAGAGGGCTTTTTTGAATACGAGACAAGGCCGATAATCTCCAAGATGAAAGTTCAAATACAACCACGCTCCCTTCTTGTACTTTTTTCAGCTCCCCAAGAACCGAGATACGGCTAATACCAACTCGTACTACCCGCTGTTTGTTTTCCTCCAAAAGATGGGCTATCAGTGATGCTGTGGTCGTTTTCCCCTTTGTCCCAGTCACTCCAATAATGGGCGCCTTACAGAGATCAAAAAAAATCCCGGCATCAAGAGTGACGGGAACATTATGCGTTTCAGCAATCTGAATAAATGGATTCGTCCAGGATAAGCCAGGATTCTTTATCACCAGATCCGTTTCGATGAAATCCTGCTCTCGATGTTCACCAAGCACATAGCGTATTCCCCGAATATCCTTCAGCGCTTCCAAGGAAACTTGAAGCTCTTCCTTGGTTTTCAGATCAGTTACCAGAATTTCCTTCGCCCCCATTTCAGACAAAAAACGGACCGTACCAACTCCTCCGTCATTGAGCCCAAGCCCCATAACAGTCACCTTTTTTCCGACAAAAGAATCTTGCGTAAACATACGGCATTTATACAACACTCCTCCTAAATAAATACACTCGCTAGCAGCTCATTATACACGTTTTTCTGCTTTCCGAACAGACTCTCGCCAGGCAAACAATACCAAAGCCACAATCGCGCCCAATGTATCAGAGAGCATATCCTTCTGAGCATCCCATATGTCTCCTTGACTTCCTAGGTAAGCCGCACCAGCTTCAGGATTATTGGTGATAGCGAAAATCCACTCAATCAGTTCGTACGCCATCGCGACCGTCGCTATAGTAAACAAAGGAAAGAGATATAGTACTACCTGAGAACGCACTGCCCGTTTCATCACCAACAATTCAGCGAGTGCAAAAGCATAAAACCCCACCGAAAAATGCGCCACTCTATCATACATATTCCGTTCAAAACCAAACAAATCACCCAACACATCAAACGGAACCCGTTCAAAGGTGTAGTGTCCTCCGATAGTGTGCAGAAAAATCAGGATGCTCATCAGAATATAGGCTGTATCTGAAAATCGTATACCCCGGGCATACAGCACCACAATCATTCCCACAATAATCCATACTGTCAAATTCTCCGCAAACCAAATCTCACGCTGATACGGGTTTATGGCAAGTAGGGAAAAAAGCACACCATAGCCAAGCAGGAGAATACATGGGACACGCGAAGTTGGCTTATGCATAGAGTATCTTTTCAATATTTACCAATGGAGCCAGCCATGCTCGCGCCGAATTATTGCTCCAGCGCGTTGTTTTGTCATGTGCCCCCGCGCTAAAGCAATCACTCCATTAACCATCACCCACTCAATACCATCAGGATACCGATACGGATCTTCGAAAGTCGATCTTGATAGAATCATATCGGGATGAAACACGACAATATCCGCAGCATATCCTTCGCGCAAGAAACCACGATTTTGCAAAGCGAATTTCACCGCTGGTTTTCCAGTCATTTTGTGAATCGCTGCTTCCCATGACAATAACTTTTTCTCCCGAACATATTCAGCCAAAACCTTCGGGAAAGTCCCAAAATTTCTCGGGTGTACCAAATCGCCCGTTGACTTATGTCCCACAGCATACCCCACGCCATTACTCGAAATGATAGAAGACGGGTGCACGACAGCCTTGTCCACGTTATGCTTCGACAAGACTTCAAGTGAAACGATCGCCTGTCCATTACTTGCCAATAAGATATCTAAAATCACTTCCTCCGCTGATTTCCCTTGTTCTCGGGCAATATCTGCGATACGGTGTCTGCGAGTCATTCGGCTAAGCTGTGACGAAGACAAGATCATACTCGTATAATCCCACGCTTCTTTTTTCATATCTCGGACGACTGCTTGCCGAACTTGTCGATCACGAAGACGATACATCATCATTTTTCGCCCACCCTCCGTAATCTATTTTGGCAAAAATGTATACATGACTGAACCGGTTGCTGTATACGGGTATACGTCAAAAGTAACATCCTGATTATTCATCGAAGCAGTTTCGATAAGGTGAAGCGCCTCATCCATCAACGGCCAATATTTCTCACCAACTGCTTTCAAGTGAGAGATATGAAGAGGTGCTTCCGATTCACGCGCGACGCTTATGGCTTCTTCAACCGCTTTCACTAAGCCAGCTCCTTCATCACGCACATACGTAGCATATACTCCACCGACTGCACGAGCTACCAATGTCAATTGCACCAATTCTCTTATTCCCGTGTCATGGGCATGCGTATACACCAGCCCCGTTGAAAGACCGAGTGCTCCTTCGTGGATAGCTGTGCGGAGGAGTCTCTCCATAGAATTAATCTCCTCAGGCCTAATCGGACGACTCTCATCATGCATGACCCCCCGACGAAGTGTCCCATGCCCCACAAGAGTACCAAAGTTCACTCCTGGCCGGCGACGCTCCACTTCTTCCAAAAAACCCTCCATAGAGAGCCAATTGAAATTCACTTTCCCGATATCAGTCCATTTTTGTATAGACCGAATAACGGAAGGACTGGTAAAAGGAGCGAGCGAAGACCCTGAATTCCCTCCAATAATCGTGGTTACCCCCTGGCACAACATACCGGCAAGCTCTGGTTGCGAAAGCAGTTCCCAGTATGTATCCGAATGATTATTCACATCAATAAACCCGGGAGTTACGTAACACCCACTCGCATCAATAATTTGTTCCGCCGAGGATGCGGAAAAATCACCAACACCGACAATTATGCCTTCCTTCAAAGCAATATCAGCCGCTACCATCGGGTTTCCACTCCCATCAATGACGGTTCCATGTTGTATGACTATATCGTACACACGTTTCTCTCAAATTTTTGTTTGTATATTTCAAAGAAAAATCACACCGAAAAAATATTCGACTAAGAAGATTTTTCTTTTAATTTTTCAACAATCTCTTCAACTTCTTGCAAGAATACTCGGTCTTCTCGAAGTGTTTTTGGTAAAAACACGCGGATATCAACTGCCTGTCCAAGTGACTTTACCTTCTCTCTAGCCTCCCGCTTCGCAATCTCTATCATTTCCGCATATCCTTCCATTGATCTCGTCGCATAACGCAAATTTCGAAAATCCTGTTTCACCGCGGCCATCACCACTTGATTTGTTCTCATATCGGAAAGCATTTCCGCGAGAGGGTTCCCCGAATCACGCGGATTTTTCATCCCCGCAATACGAATATTGAAGTCCTCATCTTTCTTGAGCGTCTTCGAATCAGCATAATGCATAGCATAAGCCGGATCTACCTTGGCCACCTCCAGCATAAAAGCTTTGTCTTTCCGAAGATGTTCGGGAAGCGTTTCAAGCTGAGCTAGAGCCTCCTCTGGACTTGATTGGAGAAACTGGAGATAACTTGTTGCTTCCTGACTGCTCACCCCACGAATTCCTTCGCTCCCAATTAACGCATCCAATACCTTTTTTGGTTTTTCTACCGGAACCGGTGTCTCAGGAGTCTCAGAGATAACAACTGGCTGTTCTTGAGGAATAACTCCCGGTACTTCCTCTGATAATACTGTTTTTCTCTCTTCTGCCACTGCTGCTTCAACAGGAGCTTGCTCTTTTTCTGTAGCACTACTCTGCTCTTCAATAGCAGATACCTCTTCGCCCGCATGCGCATCCTGACTCAACATCGAAGACGTCTCCTGCTCCTCTTCCGAATGACTCTCGACATGAGAGATTTTTCCTGACAACTTGGATTCCTCTTCATTCAGTGCTTTCAATTTCGCCTCTAATTCCTTACGGCGCTGAATCAGGGTCAGAAGAGTATCGTCATCTTTATCCGGTGTAATAGACGTATTAAGCTTCTCGAGTTCCTCTTCCAGAGCCTGCTCCTCAGCCGTGAGTGCCGCAGCACGCTTCGCTTCTTCATCACGGATGCTCTCGTACAAACCATTCTCCTTCATCAGCGATCGACGTTCCGCAAGGAATTCGAGTACCACTTCGTCAGTCAAACTCCCGAACATAGTTGTCGAGATTGCCTCCAAACGATTCACATTTTGTGTATACCCCTCCTCATCGAGAGGCGCTGAAATCTTCTGCATATTTATTTTTCTATTGATGATAGTTTCTACGAAACCTCGCTCTCTTTGCCAACCAAGGAAGCCATTTCAACCAAGCGTTGTGAATACCCCCATTCATTATCATACCATGCTACTACTTTTACAAAGTCACCATCCACCACTTTTGTAAGAGAAAGATCTACAATACTCGAAAAAGGATTCCCAATAAAATCAGAGGACACGAGAGGCTCTTCGGTGACGGCAAGTACTCCTCGCATCCGTTCGCCTGCTGCGGCTTCCTTTAAAGCGGTATTGACTTCCTCAATCGTTGTCTTTCGCTTCAAAAGAAAAGTGAAATCGGTAATTGAAACCACAAGCGTTGGCACGCGAAGCGCTAGTCCATCAAACTTTCCAGCCAGCTCGGGGATCACCTCCGTCACCGCAATAGCTGCTCCGGTTGTTGTTGGCACGATATTCTGACTAGCGGCACGGGCCCGACGCAAATCCCGATGCGGACTGTCTTCAAGATTCTGATCAGCAGTATACGAATGAACCGTAGTCATCAACGCCTTTTCGATACCAAAGGTATCCTGAAGCACTTTAGCTACAGGAGCGAGACAGTTTGTAGTACACGATGCGTTTGACACGACCGTTTCTCCAGCATACGTATCATCATTCACTCCCATGAGAAATGTTTTGACATCATCCGCCCCTCCCTTGGCCGGAGCAGACAGGATGACTGCGCGCGCGCCCGCTGTAATATGTTGCGTCGAGCTATCCTTATCCACAAAACGCCCCGTGCATTCCAAAACCACATCCACCGCCAAATCTTTCCAAGGTAACTTCAATGGATCCTTCTCAAGCAAAACCGGATACAGTTTTCCATTCACGCGAATACCATCTCCCTCGGCTACGACAGAATATCGATAATGACCATACGCGGTATCGTATTTGAGGAGATGCGCTAAGGTCTTTGTATCCGCCAAATCATTAATGGCTACGACTTCCAAATCAGGTTTTTCTAAAGCAATTTTAAATGCGGCTCGACCGATTCTTCCAAAACCATTGATGGCAATTCTTTTCATAGAAATTTCTCTTAATTTTTTTACTTTTTTCTGAATCTTATATCCTCTTCTCGTCAAACAACATTCATTATGCCTGCTTTCCCTGAACTCCCAAACATACTCATTTTCTTCTGTACCGCTTCCTTTGTTTCCCTCCGAGCCGCGCCGAGAATCTTACGCAAATCCGTCTCATCACCTGAATCAAGTATTTTGCGTAATCCCCCAATAAAAGCGAGGCGCACCGCCGTATCAACATTAAAACAGGAGATACCTCGTTTAATCACTTCCGTGACCCGCTCAGACTCCCAATCAGAGGCTCCGTGCAACACCAGCGGCAAAGACACTCGAGAAGCCACATCTGACAAACGCTCAAAATCTGGTACGCTCCTCTCGCGAAAGAACCCATGCGCATTCCCAATCGCGACAGCCAGTGTATCAATACCCGTTTCACGGACAAAATCTTCCGCCTGAGCCGGGTCAGTCATGTAATCATTCCAATCAACATCTTCCATAGAAACTTCTCCCAGATAGGGCACGCTTCCAAGCTCTCCTTGTACGGAGACATTTTTCGTACGAGCCAATTCGACTACTTTCTTCATTGTGCGAACATTGTCAGCATAACTTTTTCGAGACCCATCATACATCACCGAAGGGAATCCGATTTCAATAGACCGTTCGACAACTTCAAAACTCTTCCCGTGATCCAGATGAATGGCTATCGGCACGCTTGCAGCGTAAAATTCAGCCACATTTTTCACATAATTGAAAATGGCTCGCCCTCCAGCATAATCAAAAGTTTTTTCCGTCATCTGTACAATCACAGGTGATTGTTCTTCAAGCGCGGCATCAATAATAGCACGCGTCGTCTCAACATTAATCGTGTTAAAAGCTCCAACTGCGTATCCGCCCCGCTGCGCTTGCTCAAGCAGTTCTTTCGTGCCATATATCATACCAGGTGTTCCGTATTCATTGGATTATAATTTTTGTCTTCCCCAAGCAAAAGCATCATTTTGACCACCTCAAAAGGGAAGAGACTCTCTCTTCCGACGAGCACTCCATCCATCTCTGCTTCCCAAGAAACCGCTCCCAAATAACTTGCCTTGACCGACCCCCCGTACAACACTGAAATCCGCTCCTCAGTCGCATTCCCAAGACGCTCCGAAAGCCATTTCCGAATCATAATACGCACCTGAAAAATCTCCTGCGTGGTTGGGAGCTGATCGGTTCCGATAGCCCAACGTGGCTCATACGCCAAGACAATTTTTTCAGCTTGCATTTTCGAGAGATTACCAAAGATGGCATCCATCTGCTGAGCGAGAATAGTGTCTACCATTCCTGACTTCCGTTCTTTTTGAGTCTCTCCGATACACACAATCGGAATGAGATGATGTTTCAAAGCCGCGCGGACTTTCTCACACACCACGGCATCCGTTTCGCTCCCATAAAACCGGCGCTCACTATGCCCGATAATCACAAAATCACAGCGATCATTCTTCAGCATGAGCGGAGAAATCTCCCCCGTAAATGCCCCTTCTCTTTCCCAGAAAACATTCTGCGCTCCTTTCTGAAAGGGCGCTGGCACATGATCAAACTCACGGGAATAAATAATAGGCGGGCAAATGACGCCCGTTACGTTTCCAAAGTGTTTGCCTGTAGCCTCACGCCGCAATACCAAAAGATACTGCTCAACTTCCTCTCGAGACAGGAGATTCATTTTCAGGTTCCCGATAAAATACCTTTTGCGCATATGCTCCTATTCTAAAACAAAAAAGCTCTCAGAGCTAGAGGAATACTCTTTCTGAAATCTCTCAGTGACTTGCATCACGCTCATTCTTCTCTACCCGAGTTGTGCCCGGAGATATTTTGCAGCTTCCTCAGGTTGTAGAGTAGATATCTCAATACCCGTAGAAAGCTCAAAGCCAGCCCAAGTGGCGGTGTGTGGCAGTATCTCAATATGCCACTGATAGTGATCATAATCACGACCATCACAAGGAGCGGTGTGAATATAGAAGTTATACGGAGGATCTTTTAATCCCTTGTAGAGAGCTTGAAGTGATCGCTGCAGTGCTTCCGCTAATGCAAATTTTTCATCGTCGTTGATACGTTCAAAATACGGAGATGAACGCTTGCCAATAATCCATATCTCAAAAGCAGCTCGCGAGGCGAATGGACAAAACGCGAGAAAATGCTCATTCTCAAATACCAATCTTTTTTTGTCTGACTGCTCGTATTCAACCACGGTTGTATACACCTTGACCTGCGTGCTCTTGTAGTATCGCTCAGCACCATCCAGCTCAAGCGAAATATAAGGTGACACCACCGGAATCGCCATCAGCTGCGAATGCGGATGTCCGATACTCGCACCCGCTTCCTTTCCATGATTGTGAAGAATTTGGATATAATTCACGCTCTTCCGATTCATCAAAGCGAGATAGCGTTCTTGATAAGCATCCATTAGCTCAGCCACCTGCCACGTTTCCAAGAGAGCAATATGTCGATGGGCGTCCCGTGTCACAAAGAGCTCATGATAACCCACTCCACTCATCGCGAAATAGGGTCCCTCAGAAAGCTGTCGAACTGATTTCCCTCGCGAAAAAGCCGGGTACTTATTCGGAAATACCCGCAAACTCCATTCTCCATCCGGCTGTCGATAAATGAGCACATCCTGTTCCTGGCCACTCTCTTCCGGGTTCGCAAATGGATCAGGTCCATCTACCACAGGCACCCGCTCTACCACAGCAAACTCATCAGGCCGCTTCGCCCGACCAGTAGCAATTACTACCCAATCCCCGGTCACAATATCTTGCCGGAGTTCTGATTCGTAGGAAATACTTTTTTTGTTTTCAATCTGCACTTCCATGATGTGTATGTTTTATTTTTGCTTTTCCCTCTTGATTGACGCAATGAGACACCTTCTAGGCTACCTCAGCTGCTTTGTGCTCCACATGCTCCTTGATTTTATAGGCATCCGTCAAAAGACGCCACTTCGTCTTAAACAAATCGACAAACACCTGAATATATCCATTCGGACCAAGCAAGCTCACGGTTGATCCCTCCTCATTCATCCAACGCACCGGCATCTGCTTCACTTTATACCCGAGCTTGATTGCCAATATGAGAAGTTCATAATCAAATCCGAAACGATCCACCACCATGCGTTTAGCCACCGCTTCTGCTGCTTCACCCGAAAGCATCTTAAAACCACACTGTGTGTCAGGATAGCTCCACAAGCCAAGTACAATACGAATCGCCCAATTCCCCATATCACCGAACACTTCCCGCCATCGCTGCTGATGTACCTGGATAAAAGAACCCTCAATATCACGCGAACCAATCACGACATCAAATCCTTCTTCAAACTGCGGGAGAAATGTGTCGAGATGAGTAATAGAAGTCGATCCATCCGCATCCAGAAACAATCGGTACTTCCCCTTGGCTTCCAATAATCCCTGACGGACCACATATCCCTTCCCGTGATTCTCCGCATTATTCACCACCCGAAGATTGGCCACCTGCAGACTATAATTCTGCGCCACTTCAGCGGTATTATCCGGTGAGCCATCCACGATGACCACGATCTCATACGTGAAGGACTTTCCTTTCAAAAATTTGTCGATTTCCAGCAGATTCCTCCCAATTCTCTCTCCTTCTTTGTACGATGGAATCACGACACTCAAATACGGCTGCTCCATATGCTTGCAGTAGATCTCTCTTTAAGTAAAACTCCCCTTGAGTGTATCACAAAAAAGCCATTGAGAAAATCAGATTTTCCTCTCCCTCCCTCCGCCCATCTGATACGCCCATTTACCGTACGCAACTAAAGAGCTGGCAAGGATCAATCCACTCTTTCAGCTCAGGCTTGGATGCGACGTAGCCGCGAATATCCACTTCACCCCCAGAGCGAATTCCCACATGCAGATGCTTACGTTCGCCGTCAGTTTCCTGACTCTCCCCCGTTCCCAGAAGACCCAGAACCTCACCAGCGAGGAGCTCTTCTCCTACCGCTTTCTCGACACTTCTCAATCGAAGATGCCCATAGACAATCGTCATCGGCTCTTGCCCGCGGAAACAGCGCTGTACCACGACACCACCATACCCGCTGGCTCGCTGCTTCAAGAGCATGGGTCCACTACATATCGCCCGCACCACAACATCCGCTTCTGCCTCTTCCTCAAAGGTTTCAAAATCTGTCCCCGTATGATAACCCCGAAAACGTTCCGGCTGCACCGGTGAGGTTTCTGGAGTGATAAACATACCGAATGGCTTTTGTGTAACTCGTTCTCCCGCTCGCGAAAGCGGAGAGACAAATCCTAACTCTTGTCGATACGGCAAGACAACCTCTACTTCCGCTTGCTCATCGGGCTCCCCTTGTATCTCTCTACACGGCGCAAACTCGCAGTGCGGCCCCGAGCGGCCCACGCTTGACCCGTCAGGACACACCCGAGCCTCCATCGTACAACCGATCTGCTCAGGTACTTTCTCTCTCAAAATCACCAGTCCAAGAAAGCCCATCAGCACCAGCCCAAAGAGTATCATGAGTGATTTTTGCATATCTCTTTCTCAATCAACTAAGCTCTCTACAAATGCATTTTCAGGAAATCCCGAAGTGCTCCTAGGTCTTTCTTCTCATTATCATAATGAGAGGTTGTGATACCTACCAATTGAGCGCTCCTCACCGCTTCTTCATTGTGTTCAAAATAGACCACATCCGCTTTGTCCAAATGAAAGCATTCAAGCATCTTTTCATAATAAGTATCTCTCTCAAATCTCATATCGAGGGAAAACAAGAATATTTCGAGATGGAAACCTTGAAAAGTGCGAAAAGGCTATCCAGATAACCTGACAAGCTTTGAGAGGTTTACAGCCGAGATATTCCTGTTTTCACCGATAAGCAATCTTTTTTGCTCTCCTTATGCGGTGAAATTGGAGAGAGATACTAAGTCAGGTCAGTCTTTTCCAGCTGATGTTTCAATGTGAAAACCTCATACGGCATGTTTCCGAGACCAAATGCCTTGAACTGCTCATCATCCTCGATACTATGAGCTTGATGCGGGGATGCTGGGACGAAGTTAGAACATACTTATATTCCAATCAAGGGGTTTGCACCCTAGGCATTACTTCATGACCACTAGGATTTACAACGCTGTCTGAGAA
>JAUPUC010000090.1 GCA_030917745.1 Patescibacteria group bacterium
GATGCGGGAAATAAGACAAAAGTGTCTCAGCCGGCTCGCCAGGGAGTTTCCCTGACAGATGCCGCGAGTAATTTTCGATGCCACTGCAATACCCGATCTCTTCAATCATCGCGAGATCATACGTCGTGCGCCGTTTCAGTCGCTCCACTTCAAGAAGTTTCCCGTCCTTTTCAAGTTCGGCAAGACGAAGGGCCAATTCAGCACGAATATTCTGCAATGCCTGTGCCTTTTCGTCTTCATTGGTGATAAAGTGCTTGGCAGGAAAAAGAAAAATGTCATGCGGTTCATCGAGGATTCTTTGTGTCACCGGATCAATCTTCACTATGCGTCCAATTTTCCCCGCCACAATATCAATACTGTACATATACTTCTCCGAAATCGGCATCACCTCGACACGATTGCCAAGACTGCGAAATGATCCTGATGTCAGATCTGCATTTGTCCGTTCAAAAAAGATTGACACGAGAGTATGCAGTAATTCTGTGCGCGTCAGAGGCGTCCCCACCGAAAGACGCAGATTTTTCTTCTCATATTCCGCCGGACTCCCTAAGCCGTAGATACAAGAAACCGAGGCAACAATAATCGTATCACGCCGAGTGAGGAGTGCCTGTGTTGAAGCATGGCGCAATCGATCTATCTCCTCATTAATCTGCGCGTCCTTCTCAATATACGTATCAGTCACCGGCAGATAGGCCTCCGGTTGATAGAAATCATAATACGAGACAAAATAATGCACCGCGTGATCGGGAAAAAAAGTTTGATATTCCTGAGCAAGTTGAGCTGCCAGTGTTTTGTTGTGCGCGATAACCAATGTTGGCTTACCAATATTGGCAATCACATTGGCCATAGTAAATGTCTTACCAGACCCGGTCACCCCGAGCAAAGTTTGAAACGGCGCACCAGAAACCACGCCACGAGTCAGCTCCGCGATGGCCTGCGGCTGATCTCCTGCTGGAGCCCAATCTGATATAATATGGAATATTGACTTTTTCATAGATTTGAATCATAATACAAAGACAGTTTTTTTACAACTCACTCCCACATCCAAGCAGCATCCTCATGTGAGCATTCTCCCGCTAAACTTCGCCTTCGATTTTTGCGGGTCACTCGGTGAATCGGGCTACCGTCAGATTGCCCATCGCCTCATCCCATCCCTCACTTCAGAATGACAACTCTTTGTACCGTTCATCAGCAGCTGGCCCCTCCCCCGGGATCAGCTGCTTTCTTTTTTTGCTATACTCACTACATACCAAGCAACAAGACATTCCGAACTCTCTATGACAACACAATTCTTCACTTTATTTCTTCGACAAGACAAGTTTCTGCTTTTCATTTCTTCTTGGATCGTCTACGGAACCGTACTTGCCATATACACTTTCGTTCCATATTATAGTAATCTTCTCACTCTTTCTGTTCCACTCATACACCTCTCCCCTCACGAGTTACTTTTCAGTCTCCTGTGCTGTTATACTTTGGTACTTCTCCTTATCAAAATACCGACAGGGTCTTTCAAGAGGAGCCGCATTTCTCTTACCATGAGAGCGATTTTCAAAATCACGAACTCCTTCTTCGCAGGAACTTTCAGCCCGTCCCTCACAACCGAAGAAAAAGTTTCTGCACTCCTCTTCCTTGTCAAATTCTTCTTCGTCCCTCTCATGTTGAAATTCCTCATACAGAATATCTCCAACATGATACTTTTCTTTCAGACCATTGCTGCTGCTCACCAGATCGCTACACCAGAATTTATTTTCATAACTCTCTACCCATTCGCCCTCAGTATGCTCCTTTGTATCGATACTGAATATTTTCTCGTAGGCTATCTTACCGAATCGCGTGTCCTAAGTAACGAGGTGCGCTCAGTCGATACAAGTACTCTTGGCTGGCTCTCTGCTCTCGCATGCTACCCTCCACTGAATGAAATAACACGTACATTTATCGGATGGCATAGCTCTGATTTCAGTAACTTTGGCAATCTCTCTCTCAATTTGTTCTTCGGTGGACTCTCACTTATATGCATGAGTGTCTACGTCTGGGCAACACTCTCGCTCGGATGGAAAGCTTCTAATCTCACCAATCGAGGTATTGTCTCACGAGGGGCATACTCCTTCGTCAGACATCCAGCCTACATCTCGAAAAATCTCGCCTGGTGGATTATGGGTATCCCATTCATTCTCAATGCCTTCTCACAAGGTATCTTCTCTAACGAGCTAAAATTTGCAAATAATCTTATAAGTCTCGCTCCCATCCTCAGTATCATGGCTTGGAGTAGCATCTATTATATACGAGCGATTACAGAAGAACGTCATCTCGCGCTCGATCCAGAATACCGGGTATATATGCAAAAAGTGAGATATCGTTTTTTGCCTGGAATCTACTAAATAACTCCCTCACTCCGACCATTATGTCTCCCCAACAAACTTCACACTTTGGAATTCTGCTCGTGACGATTCAATTCCTCATACTCGGATACTTCGTCTTTTTTCATCCGATTCAGCAGCCATTTGGTCCACAAGACATGGTTGCCTGGACGATTGTGACCGCAGGAATAGCTATCGGGACCTGGGCATTACTCTCGATGCGACGCGGCAGTAAACTCCGCATCCTCCCTGAGCCGGATGCCAATGCCACTCTCATCATAGATGGCCCGTATGCTTTTATCCGTCATCCTCTGTACACCGCCCTCATTCTTCTTACTTTTGGTCTCTTTCTGAACTATCCTGTCATGAGTCATTTTGTTGCCTGGTCACTCCTCTTTGTCACACTGAATATCAAACTCATCCACGAAGAAAAACTCCTCCTGCAAATTTTTCCCAACTATACAAAATACCAAGCCGTAACTCACAAGCTTTTTCCTTTCGTCTACTAAACGAGAAAAGAAAAAAGCTCTGGTGAAGATTCCAAAAGAGCTTCGGGCTTACGCTTTCTGAAAAAATCGACACAAAAAACGCCAGACACTTCGGCCCTGATGGCGATGTCGATACAAGAGATACAAAGAAGCTCCAATAAAAAAAGCTGTCGCCAAATCAAAGATTATTTTGACATGCTCGATATCACGCCAGAGGGTTGAGAGTTTTGCGAGTCCGAGATACCCCACAAGCAAATACCCCATATCCTTGATGAAGTATCCCACGATTGTCGCGGATACATAGACACGAATATCCATCTTAAAAATCCCGGCCGCCAGCGAGAAAGGCGTCGTCGGCATGAACGGCAAAGCACGCGTCAAAAAAAGCGCCCCTCCATCCTTCCAGTGCTGACCAGCAAAACGTTTCCCTGCTTGCTCAATGTCTTCGTGAGTAACACCGAAAAACTTCCCTACACGTCCTACCAAAAGATCCTCCCCCTTATCACCGAGATAGTAATAAAAGTACGCTCCCACGGTCTTACCAACACTCGCGAGTAATGCCAAAAATAAGAGATACCACCATGCCTCATGTCGAGCCAGCGCAATTGATCCAGCTATACCGGTGATAAACATCGCTGGAATCGGACTAATAAATTCTTCCAGAAATGATCCAATCAGCACGAACCAACCCAAAGGAACGTGAGCAGCATGCCAAGTAAACCAGGCGTTCAAATGATACAGAGAAAATGACATATCCTATCCTCAAAAAATGCACATTCCCAAACGAGAGCTGATCTCCTCCCTCTATACTACTCCGCTGAAAATAGAATACAAACAAGGACTCCCCATATATCTCTTAGACCGATACACCAAGACACTTTCAAAGCCTCCCCCTATAACTATACAGAAGGTATTCCTGCTACTTTTTGTTCATCTCGGCATTCAAAGCCTGAGCCCGGAGGCCAAAAGAAGCAGAATTTTTCGCATGATCAACAATGTTCTGCCCAGCCGTCACAGAAAACCAAGCCACAACGAAAGCAAGCAAAAAAATAAATGCAAGGGAAAGCGCTCCCGAAACTTCTTGGCTCGAATCAAAAAATAAACGAATCATCTTTGCCATGCCTCAGTAAAAAATATGTTCATTTTCAGTATAGCGGAAATCATCCAAAAAGACACGCTCTATTTTCCAATCACTATGGCTCGTTTTGCAACTGAAGTGATTGGCAAATGATTTCCCGTTGGATAATCACGTATCGCGTTTTCAAAACGCTCTCTCGGATAACGATACTCAGCCCCAAATCGTGTGCCGGGATCATGCGCAATATACTCCTCTGTCACTACGTCATATCCAAGCAAAACCAACATATGCGTCTCTGGTCCTGGAGCGGTAAAGTGTGGATTCCCAAGCAAACGACCATTCATCGGAATAATCATCGCCTCTCCACGTGCCAGTGTCGCCCGCAATACCTCACCGGTCACCTGCTCCATCAGTCTACCGTCTTCTTTTCCAGTATATGCCCGAAACAATTGAAGCGTATCTTCGGCTGAAGTATCCACTGAGGTATCAAAGAGTTGTTCTGAAAGATGAGCTAATGCCAAAAGAGCCTGTTCTGCGTGTTCCTCCGAAACAGGTTCATCATTCCCTAACCGAGAAGCCATGAATACCGAGGCTTCTTCGCATCCGTTCTGAAAGAGTGCATTCTTCCATTCACCTCGGGGAGCTTGGGAGATAAAAGGAGCGGCCAGCACTTGAGAAGAAACAAGAATATCCGCATCATACGTATCTTCATCCCCGCTCTTCTGCTTCAACGGAAGAATCCCATCTTCATCTCCGTCTTCATCTTCTTCTGTCGCACTCCGAGTAGATTCAGCTTCTATCATTTCTTTTGCTTCTCCGGGCCTAGGCACTGTCGCCTCCTCTCTCACTCGCACTCCCAAAAATACACCTCCCACCAAAAAGCCTACGCACCCAAAAATGAAGAATTTTCTCAAAAATTTCTCTTTCATATTGAAGCATCATAACGCCTTTCATGAGAAATATCTAGCGACAAAAAAGGCTTATTCCTCGCTCATTTTTCAGGTGTTGACTGATTCAATTTTCTATGCTACAATACCCTTTGCAATTAATGCAAGAGGAAATGTAGTCGGATTTCTCTCGAAAAGTAGCCAAGAAGTAAAACTATGACCGGAACTATCAAAACGCTCACGGAACGTGGATTTGGATTCATCTCCCGCGAAGGTGTGGAGAAGGATCTTTTCTTCCACTCCAAGGAGCTCGTAGGTGTTACCTACGATGAGCTCAAGGTTGGCGATACCGTCACCTTTGAAGTCACGGAGGGCCAGAAGGGTCCTGCGGCCACCAACGTATCCCTCGCCTAATCGCGATTGATGCTCAAAAGACCACTCTCGATAGGGAGTGGTCTTTTGTTTGTCCTTGGACAACAAAAAAAGTCGGATGCACACAGACACCCGACACTCGATACTCATACTTCATCGCCTCTTTAATTTCGCCCAAGGCACTGGCCCATCACGATGCATCGCCCAAACTCTTTCAAAACTACGACACAAGGCGAATGTCTTTCGATCC
>JAUPUC010000009.1 GCA_030917745.1 Patescibacteria group bacterium
GCGCGTGGTTTTTATATCATTATTATTCTGGCTACTTTCATCGGATTGGCTATGAATTTCATCGGACTGGATCCGATTAAGGCACTGGTATTTACAGCGGTTTTCAATGGTGTCGCGGCGGTACCACTCCTGTTTTTGCTCGCGAGAGTTGGGAATAATGAACAGATTATGGGGGAATACAGAAATGGGCTCCTTTCCAATTTTTTTGTCAGACTGGCATGCGGAGTCATGGCTCTCGCCGTAGGAACACTTTTCTTCTTCTTTTTCATGGGAGAATAACGGGTATAAATCCGATTTACCCCCTCGTTCCATTCGCGGAAGAGATTGCTTCAGGGGGTAAAGTGTGATATCTGAAAGAAGAAGAGTTCTTAGACAATCGAGGAGAAAAACATGCACAGGCAGATGACGTCCGGATTAGTATCTGGTATGACGGAGAAAGGAGCTCTCTTCGCCGTATTTCAGAGGAGCATGAACGCACTGTTACTGATAGTGGGAACGTATGAGCGGTACACAGCGAGAGACCTGGAACCTCTTTTTCGTATTTGGTTTCAAGGCTTGTCTCAGCTTTTGGCGCGTAATGGTCTTATCCCTCACGTGATACAGCATGACTGGCACCAGCGATTTTTGATTTGTCTCAAGCGAGAGGACAAGCAGCTTTGGGAGGAAAATCAGTCCTTGTGGCTTGCGACCCACCACTTAACCGATGAGGCCAAGTGGATGTTGGCGTGGAGCAAGATGTTCCTTCAGGGTTTTTATGAGGCGCATCTGAGCGAGTCTTCTCGTTCGCAAGATGCGCTTCTGGCATGTCTTGTGGAGGTAGCTTTATTTGCGATTACTGATCTTTTCTTGGAGCGAAGCGCAGTTTTCTTGCCAGCGTACGTTGAACCAGAGTTTTGTGTGAGACAGAAGCAATGGAGGAAGGCAGAACGACGCTTGATAAAGGCAGGCGTGGCATCGGAGTGTGTTTCAGGTACGGTGCATTAGCGGAAGTAGAAGGGAGGGACTTCCAAGCTTGACAGAAAAGTAGATATATGCTAACATATAGTTTCTAGTTCTTACATAAGGAGAAGGTCGTGAAAAATAAAGCAGCATCTGCGCAAAACAACGGTGCTGCTTTCGCGGCCTTTCGAAAAAATCTCGAGCTTCTGCTCAACAAACACGAACTACGCATCGTCGTGACCGATGATCTCGAACATCTGTCGCATGATCTCTTCCTGTTTTGGGAGCTCGGCATGCAAGCGTATTTTGAGAACCTGCCAAGGGTGGGAATCTCGCTGTCGGCGGAAACCAATACACGGTGGTTATCACAGGCCATGGTTATCGAAATCGGTGACTCTGATGGCAGAACACCTCCGGAGGAATGCGGGGTCTTGCTCGAGTATGGAAAGCGCTTCTTCAGCATCTTCTTCCGGGAACACGGTGGAGGATCGGACAATGGTGGTGAGAAGGGTAAGAGTCATCTTTCTTTCGTCCTTACCGAACTGGCCATGGAAGTCCTTGTCGTTGTATTCCTCAAAGAGGTGGCCATGTTTGCTCCGGCTTGTTCCGACGGACGGAGCGCGCGTGGGACTTCACGTGCCCAGATTATCTCGTTTCCTCTGCAAGGAGAGCGAGTACACTGATTTCGCGGAAGCGATTTGGTTTGGCGCCGGCTGTTTCATGGCTGGCGTCTTTTTTTATACGTAGTTGGACGGAGTTGACTAAAAGTGAGAAAATCGGTATACTCATTTTGATAGAGAGCGGTGACGCCTCTTTTTTTGACCTTTAGCTTCTTATTTTTTCTCTGAGAAAATACCTATGGAAATACGCAATATCGCTATTATCGCTCACGTTGATCATGGTAAGACTACCCTGACTGATGCCCTCATGCGCGAGACCGGCATGGTGGCTGAGGACGGAGGTTCTATGGATTCCAATGCACTCGAGCGAGAGCGAGGAATTACTATTTACGCGAAAAACGGCTCTATTTTTTACAAAGACACGAAGATCAATATCGTTGACACACCAGGGCATGCAGACTTTGGGTCAGAAGTGGAACGAGTTTTGCGTTCCATTGATGATGTTATCTTGGTAGTTGATGCCCAGGAAGGCCCAATGCCTCAGACACGTTTTGTGCTCAAGAAGTCACTTGAGCTTGGGCTTCGTCCGATTGTTGTTTTGAACAAAATTGACAAACCAGCTGCTCGTCCAGAAGAAGTTTCCGAGATGGTTTACGAGCTATTTCTTGATCTCGGCGCGACGGATGAGCAACTGGACTTTCCTGTGGTATACGCGGTTGGTCGTGATGGGGTTGCGATGCATCAACTCAGCGATGAACGAAAGAATCTTGAGCCACTGCTGGATACTATCTTAGAAAATGTACCACCGGCTTGTGACGCGGAGCGAAGTGTTGAGGGACAATTTCTCGCTCAGCCATTTAATCTGGGTTATGACAATTTTGTGGGTCGTTTGGCGATTGCTCGTATGTATTCTGGTGTACTGAACGTGAATGATTCCATTTATGTCAAAAATGATGTTGGGAAATGTGTTCAGGGGCGTGTAGCGAAGCTGTTCACCTTTCGTGGTATGGAACGCGTTGAAGCCACACAGGTAGAAGCGGGGGACATTGTCATGATTGCTGGACTGCCAACCGTTGAAATTGGGGATACACTGGCCGTTTCTTTGGAACAGCAAAATCTTCCAGCAATCGCCATTGATGAACCAACCATTTCTTTGAACTTCATTGTGAACGACTCACCATTTGCCGGTCGAGAGGGGAAATTTGTGACAAATAAGCAAATTCGTGAACGTTTGGAGAAGGAGCTTGAGATCAATGTCGGGCTCAGGATTGATTTTGGCGATGGTACTTACAAGGTGTATGGTCGTGGGGAGCTTCATGTGGCTATCTTGCTCGAGAATATGCGACGTGAGGGGTTTGAAATGCAGGTTTCTCAGCCACAGGTGATTATCAAAGATATTGATGGAGTGAAATCTGAGCCATACGAAGAGGTGACTGTGGAATGTCCTGCCAGCGTGACCGGTGTCGTGATTGAGAAGATGGGCAAGCGTAAGGGCGTTATGACGGAAATCAAAGCCGGATCGGGTGGGTATCAGCGTTTGATTTTTGAGGTGCCGACACGCGGATTGCTGGGCTATCGGAGTGAATTTACGATTGATACGAAGGGAGAAGGCACTATTTATTCTCGGGTTATCGGTTTCCGTCCGCATGTGGGTGAAATCAGACGGCGAGATGTCGGTTCGATGATTTCGATGGCGACCGGAAAAGCGCTTGGATTTTCACTCAACAATCTTCAGACACGTGGCACGCTCTATATCGGAGCGGGTACGGAAGTATATGAGGGTATGGTGCTGGGCAATGCTATCAAGGGTATGGATATGACCGTCAACCCGATTAAGGGGAAACAACTGACTAATATGCGTTCCTCAGGTACCGATGAAGCTATTCGCTTGACACCCCCATGGGAAATTTCTATCGAGCGTGGGCTTGAAGTGATGAATGAAGATGAATATCTTGAAGTGACACCGCTTTCAGTGCGCTTGCGTAAGCAGCTGCTGACTGAAACTGATCGTGTCCGCTCGGTGCGAAAGAAGTAGGAATCTTACGAGAAGTGTGAGAAGCGGTATCCTGATGAGGGGATACCGCTTCTTTTTGGATTGCCTGAAAGCGTGTATACTGGGATGGGTAATTAGTGATAACTGAAAAATATGGAAGAAGAGAAGTGGGACGATGTGGATGACGTTGTCGAGTCAAAATCGACGAGTAAGGATGCTTTGACAATTGCCGGGGCGGTTCTTTTGGGATGTCTGATTATTTCCGGTACTCTCGCGTATGTTTCAGCCCGGGGAGTCAAAGTGACGGGGCAGATGGCTCCTTCCGCAGCTACTGATCAGGCAGCCAAGCAGCCAGATGCGGTAAAAGTCAGCCTTGAACAGATTAAGGCGCTTTTTACGGACAAGAATATCATGTTTGGGAAGAAGGATAGTAAGGTGCTTTTTGTCGAATTTAGTGATCCAAGCTGTCCGTTTTGTCACGTTGCTTCTGGTAAAAATCCAGAACTCAATAAGCAGGCTGGGGCGCAATTTACTTTGGAGAAAGATGGCGGCACTTATTTACCACCAGTACCAGAAATGAAAAAAATGGTTGATTCTGGTAAGGCGGCATATGTTTGGTTGTATGCCAATGGACACGGGAATGGAGAACTTGCCACAAAGGCATTGTACTGCGCGAAGGAAAAGGGAAAGTTTTGGGAGGTTCATGATCTCCTGATGTCGGCCGCTGGTTTTGATCTCGTGAATAATAAAGTGAAGAATGACGTGTCTAAAGCGGGTGATATGGCGGATTTCTTGAAGAGTGCCGTCAAAACGGATGATATGAAGAAGTGTCTCGAGAGCGGGAAATACGATGATCGTATCGCGGGTGACATGGCGATTGCCCAACAGATAGGCTTTAAGGGAACACCAAGCTTTTTCGTTAATACGGCGAATTTTGCTGGGGCATATAGCTACAAAGATATGATGCCAGCAGTGGAAGAGGCTCTGAAGAAATAGGCATCTCGATTCGGGTGGATACCGAATTCAAGCTATTCAACAAAAAACCGCTCTCGATAAAAGGAGCGGTTTTTTTGAGATTTCTTTTTGGAAGAATGAGGTATCTCTGATCAAGCGCGCTTTCGTTTCTAAATGGAGCGCCGGTAACATAGAGTTCAGTATCCGTTATTTTTTCTTCCGTCGTTTATCGTGGAACGCCCGATGGATTTCTTTGAGATGTTCGTTAGTTACGTGAGTGTATATTTGGGTGGTGGTGATAGAGGCGTGCCCGAGCATGGCTTGGACGCTCCGGATATCCGCTCCATTAGCAAGGAGATCAGTAGCAAAGGTATGTCTCAGTGTATGCGGGTGAACGTCTTTTGTGATACCGGCTTTGGTGGCATAGTATTTGACAATACGTTCAATACTTCGAGGTGTCAGGCGTAAACTTTCGCGTTCGTGGTCGGAAGGATGTAAGGAATTTTTGGGCGATAGCGCGACAAAGAGCGCTGGGTCAGTATCAGACCGTTTGTTGAGATAGCGTTCGAGTGCGCCTTTGGCAGAAGAGGAAATAAAGACGATGCGGAGCTTTTCTCCTTTGCCACGGACAGAGAATTCTTCTTTTTCCAGGTTGATATGTTGACGATCAAGATCTGTGAGTTCAGAGACGCGGAGTCCGGCAGAAAAGAGGAGCTCAAGTATGGCTCGGTCACGTAATGAACGAAGTGTGGAACCAGCCGTCGCGAGAATCAGTCGTTCTACTTCATCTGGTTCAAGAAAGTCTACCTGGCGCATCGGAGTGCGTCCGATCTCTATTTTTTCCGGAGACAGTGTTGTGATGTCTTGTTTTGCGAGAAATTTGAGAA
>JAUPUC010000029.1 GCA_030917745.1 Patescibacteria group bacterium
ACGAGCGCGCCGAGAGGATCGAAAAGGGAGATAGTTTCCTTTCCATAGTTCAGGGAGAAAGGGAAGTCGGTATCGTCGATGACCAAATATCCGTGGGCCGGGATGGAGGCATCGCCGGGGAACGTATGGACCCCAGTCTTGGTGGCATCGGTGATCTTCCAGTTCGAAAGGCCGATCAGTGTGTCGCCCGGATTGAAAAGTTCGATGTATTCGCCAGCATCCTCTGGTGTATCGGGATCAGGGAAAATCTCATTGATATGGAGAACTCCAGTATTCGGGAGGGACTCCGGGTCGGGAGGCGGGGTTTCTTTTTCACATGCCGTACCGAGAATCCGTTTGTCGACGACGCGTCCCTGTGCGTCGAAGAGCGTGATTTCCATCGTGTTCTTGGTAAGCGTGTTCGATGTGGGGTAGAGGAGGTCGGCCGGCGGCTCGAGAGGATGGAAGTTTGCGTAGTCGGGATGGGCGATAAGAAAGTTCCCATCTTTTGGGATTGATTTTTTCGTGAAGCGATTGGTGGTCACGAGTGTTTCTTCAGAGCAGGTTTTTTTGGTTTGAGAATATATTTTCTGAGAGATTTTGAATCCAGTGAGGTCGATTATATCTCCACTTGTGTTTTTGAGTCTGACATATTCATCATTGGCACGAACTCCTTCAATTTGTACCTCAGTTATGGAGAGAGGAATCGAAGCGAAAACAGGGGAAATGGGTATCTCGATTAACAAGATACCCTGGAGTGTTACGAAGAAAATGAGGAAATTTCGAGGTCGTATAAAAGTCTGTTTTATGGTATAAATATACTGAATATTTACATAAAGAAAAAGAGATATGACGACAGAAACAACAGACACCAAGAAAAGTCACAAGAAATCAGAAGATGTCGGGGTAGTGGGGCTGGTGCTTGAAGGGGTGCTCACGGCGATTCGGGGCTGGTTTGATTCAGCAAAGATGAGCATTGAGAGAGCTATCGCTGACGCGATGATTCGAATAGCTCGACAGGTATTTGTTTTCTTTCTTGCGCTCCTTGGAATTGCTTTTCTTCTCTTTGGACTTGCGAAGACGCTGAGTTTTTTGTTTCAGACTCCTGGTGTAGGTGAGATGGTCGTCGGATTTATCGTGCTTGCTATGGCATTTATCTTGTCCCTCTTTACGCAGGAACGAAAATAGTCGATAATAAGGAAGGAGGGTGAGTGTAATAGAGTAATAATCTGTACAGAAGATTATGGATACGAAGAATGTCGAAGCAGTAGCTAAGGAAGTCAAGCAGAAACTTACCAAGAGTCTCTCGCAGGCGGAAGCACAAGCGATGAAGGAATTGGCGAAAGTGAAGAAGACGACTGAATCAGTGGTAAAGCAAGCTGAGCAGTTTGTGAAAAAAAATCCTGAAAAGGCAGCTTTGGTAGCGGCCGGTATTGGCGCGGCATTGGGTGCAGCAGCAGCTATGCTTTTTGCTCAGGGGGGGAAAAAGAAGAAATAGTATCAAGACCTTTTCTGAGTACGATACCCGAAAAACCACTCAATGATTGAGTGGTTTTTTCAAGAGAACAGAGTGGAATATTTTTTTGGTGATTGTGGCGAGGAGAATGTTTATAAAAGAATGCTACCAGAGAGCGGGAGTTAGGTTTTTCGGGAAAGGAAGATATACTTTTTATTTTCTATTTCATCGATAAAATGGTATTATGGAAAATGAAAATCTAAAAGTAATAAATTGTTTGTTCTATGTTTAAAATATTCAAACCAAAGAAGGGATCAGTTTTGGTTTTTTCTTTGATTGTATTGTCTATCCTCCTGTCGGCCGCGGTAGCCGTCGCAACCGTCTCGGTCTCGAATAGAAAATCGACTTTGTCCACAGATAAGTCCAATCAGTCTTTTCAGGTTGCTAATTCAGGTGTTGAACTCGTTTTACGACAAATTTACAAGACTGTCCCTACACACGCGAGTCTGAATGACTTGGCGACCGCTTTGGGCGGAGGGGCGGCGTGTGCTGGAGGATCGATTACGAAGACCGGCGTCGCTGGAGGGGATATCAGAGTGTCTTTCTTTGACAAGGACGACAATCTGATTAGTTGTGCGGATACCAATTGGCGAGGTAAGGTCGTTGGGGTGAAATCAGAAGGGACCGCTTTTGGAACGACACGATTGGTGGAGACGGCGGTAGCAGCAGCAGGTGATTATGGATGGGTTCAAATTGATCCAGGAGTGTATCAGGGTATTGCATGGTTACATTATGTGAATTATGCAGCCGGAAATCATTCTGCCGAACAGATGTGTATTAATGCAGGATATCTCCACTATACCGGCGCGTGCCAGACGACTACTACTTTAGAGACTTCTACTTACGTGGTTTCTGGAACATTAGTAGGAGGCCTCCGTTCAGATGGATCAAGTTGGATATCATGTCAATATTGGCATGAAGATTTTTATTTTGATAATGCCGCTACCAGTAAAATCCTTTGTATGAAGTAACTTACATTGTAAGTATTCTCTAAGAAAATAGCTCCTTATTATCATTGGAGCTGTTTTTTTGAGCAAGTAGTTTTCGTGTATACTAAAGAGTATGGAAAAACAAAGGAGTATTTTGAGAGGAGGAGTCTTTGTTACGAGCGTATTCTTGGTGAGTGGATGGGTGGCATGGGTGTATACGCATCAATCAGGGAGTTGGGTGAGGGAGTCTTCTGAAACCATAGAGTTGAGGGAGAGCGGGAAAGCTAAAAGTACAACAGAAGAGGAATTCGATACCCAGATGAATATTAATAGAGAAGAGTCCCTTATTACTCAAACAAGTCAGTCTGAGGAAAAGACAGAAACACATCTTTCAAATTCTGCTATAGTCCCACCGGTGAATGATCTCGAAGGAAACAAGAAAGACTCTCAGTCCAAGAAGCAATTAGAATTATCAGGACTACGGAAACAGTTAGTTGATTTTGGTTTTGAAAAATCCGCGAGAAAAGCTCAGGATATCGATACGATCGTGCTCCACTCCTCTTTCAATAATCAGGGTGGTGATCAATATTCGGTGGAGAAGGTGATCAGTATCTGGAAGAGCTATGGAGTGGCGCCACATTTCTTGATCGATCGAAAAGGGAGAATATACCAGCTGGTTGACGAAGAGAATA
>JAUPUC010000056.1 GCA_030917745.1 Patescibacteria group bacterium
CCACGTCAGATGTAAGAACAAAGAAAGAGCGATTTCAGATCCTCCCCCAGAAAGGGCCTGCCTTCCTGATTGAAAACCATACAAAAACCAGAACATTGAAAATGCACACAACCCAATCAAACCGCTTCCAAGCCAGAACTCGAGAAATATATTGCTGGCATTCAATATCGATCCACGTTCATCGACCCCGAGATGTGTCCCTACCATCCCCCAGCCAATTCCCAAAAAAGGATGTTCGCGAATCAAGCTCGTCACCTGTCCATATACTGATCGTCGCAAAGAAACATTCGGATCATCACGACTGATCTCCTCAATCACGTATCCTGCCTCACGAAAAGTCGCCTGTTCTTCTAGAAGAATATGCTGGCAACCATAAGATGCAAGTTCGTCAACAGACTGTATCTGTTTTGGGGATTGATGAGCCTCTCGGCAGGCGATAGTGATTTTTTGTTCTCCGCCTATGGATGCTGCTCGATCAAACACAGAAAATCGGGAGAGATGAAGAGCTGGTACGACGACCAGTACGAGACATATTACCGCTCCCGCTTTACCAATCAATGAGAAAGCTTTCTTGGGATTTCCAAGTTTCATGAAAGTTACCAGCGAGACTCCCGCAAAAAAGAGTCCCATACCGACCATACCAAGCCAGGCACTTCGGGTCAGAGAGATAACAAGAGTAAGTGTCCCGACAAACAATATCCCGAGCGGCAAGAGCGCTGGTATCCAATGTTTCCTGAGAATTTCATTCCGGTACAGCAAGGCCAAAGCAAGGGCTATCGGGAACAAAAGATACATCCCCAACCAATCTGATTCCGCGAATGTCCCATTGGGTCGACCGGCCATCACCTGAAAACTTTCTTTCCCAAAAGCAAAAAGAATATTCTGCGCAATCGACCAAAAAACGACCACACCAAACGAAGAAAGAAAAAACGGGAGTAACTGAATCACGGACTTCTCGGTTCGAACAAAGAATCTCACCAGAAAATACAACGCCACGAAGCTACTCAAAATCAGTGCGAGTTTCCACGCGGCACCAGATGGATTCCCTTTGAATGCGGATATATACGCTCCAATCGAGAAAAGCACTGGAAATATATCAATCCACAAAAATTGAAACGGAGAAAACAAAGGACGCTTTGCGATCGTACGAACCCCTACCGCGGCGAAGAGCAACAGCATGAGCCACTGGTACGGACGTAGCCATATTCCAAACTCAGCTGGAGCCAAATTAATCGTCTCGTATGGCAACATGCCAATCAGGAGGAGGAAAATCCAAATCGGTCTATACAGCGTGACCAGAAAAACCAAAAAAGAAAAGAAAAAGAAATTTCCCAGACTCAGAGGTAACACTTGGGCAAGAGACAGGAAAATTCCGAGAGCGCCAAAGAGAATGTTGACGAACACAAGAATCGTCTTGATGCGATGCCGAAAAAAAAACGTCAAAATGGTCTGTGTCAGGTGATTCATAGCTTCTCTGGAACACACGCTTGTATTACTTGCTCAGTAAACGCAACATAAGAAAAATCAACTGCTCGTTCTCTCCCTTGATGGCTGAGTATTTCGCGAAGTGCTGTTTCTGTCAATAGTCGATCCATTGCCACGGAAAGGGCCGGGATATCTTTGTCGTCAACCAATAGCGCTGCTTCACCACAAACTTCCGGGAGTGAAGAATTCGTAGCAGCGATAACAGGACAACCAAGTGACATCGCTTCCAGAACTGGCAAACCAAAGCCCTCATACTGAGAAGGAAACACAAAAAACTTCGCCCCCCGATAAAGCGCGGGTAAATCATCCGCCGGTACGTATCCCAGAAGATGCACACAATCATCCAGGCCAAGTTCAATGATCAAACTAGTCACATCTGTTGCGAGTTTATTCGTCTTCTCGTGCACTTTTCCTGAAATCACCAACGGTGGCACCGAAACGAGATTTTTCTTTTTTTCCGCACGGAGAAGAGCGTAGGCTCGAAGTACCCCTTCAGTATTCTTCCGGATTTCTAGTCCACCACCATGATAAATATATCCTCGTCTCAATCCGTATCGCGCGAGTACGGCGGCGGTTTCTCCTTCGGACGGAGAAACCAGAAACATCGGTGCGAGACCAGGATACACCCTCTGTACCCGTTCCCTCTCAATGCCCAAACAAGAAGCTACATCATTCTTCGTAGAATCAGAAACAGCAATCAATGAATCCGCAAACCGAATCCCCCGTTCAATCATCTGCCAATGGAATTTTTGGGAATATTTAGACACATAAGTTGGGAAAAGGTGTGGGATAAGATCATGGACTACCATTACATGTCGCACAGGAGAGGTGCGATCAAAGACCGTTGCTGACTGAAAAAGACTCAAAAATACATCACATCCGTCTTGCTCTGCCTCAAAGGAAACTTGTTTTTCCCAAAGCCACTCGCGAAGAATATCATCCCGTCGCCACCAACGCGGTAAGAACACTTTTGCTCTCATGCCAGAATCAGATATCCCCTCGAATGGTTCTTGCACGTACAAGACGACTTCTGGCCGTTGATCTATCGGCCAAGTAGACAAAACCGTCGGGAGTTGTTCTAGAAAATGCAAAGTCACCTGACCAATACCAGTAGCTGATTTACGCAAGAATGATGCATTAATTCCGATTCTCATACACCCGTATTGTATCAGGGAAACAGAGAAGACCGAAATAGGGTACCCCCATACCGCAACCAACTTCAGATCGGAAGGCCAAGCAAAATTATTGAGAAGTATCTTAGAGTGTCACCGAAATATCCCTAATGACACCAGCACGATCAACAGAAAGAGTAATCGTATCCCCGGATTGAAACCGAGCTAAGAGAACCGATAATGGATTTGCAAGCGTCACCGCCTCATTATTGACGCTCACTACAATATCATTGATCTGCAAGCCGGCCTTTTCAGCTGACTTCCCAGAGATGAGCGCCAATCCTGTTCGTCCGGACGGCGAATAAATAAGCGCGCCCTCAGTTCGATTCAGTCCATGTTGCAAAGCGTAAGCCTGTGTCAGCGGTACATAGTATGCACCAAACACTGGACGCTTAAGACCAGATCCGGATCCTGACAAAACGAAATCCAGTGACTGACGTACTGCCTTCGCCGGAAGAATAAACGTGCGTTCGGTATTATCAATTAAGAGCTCTCCAACTATTCCGAGCATTTCTCCGTTGTACTGAATAACCGGTCCGCCTACAAAATCATTCTCTTGTCCAAAATTCATCCGAAAAACACCTTCCCATTTTTCCGTCGATGAAACCGTTTTTCCAGAAAGGTTGAAGGGAGTGTCTATCGTATCAAGAGTTCCTGTGGTAAACCTTCTCTGATGTGACTGATATGCAAAAGCAAAAGCGATGAGCTTCTTCCCCACCAGAGCACTATCAGAATCAGACAAAGCAATCGATGGCGCATCCACTACATCAATACGAAAAAACGCCAAATTCGTCAGGGTATCTGTCCCGATAAAACGAGCCTCATGATTTGATCCATCAGAAAGAAGCGCAATCATGGGTTCAGCATCCATCTCAGCTACTCCCGCTTCTCGGTAGGTTACGATGACACCATCGTTCGTCAGAAGAACACCGGTGACTGGGTGATTCTTCATTTGCGTACTTCGATCCAAAAGAACTGCCGGTCGAGGAATAAGCGTCACCACCGCTGTAGCTGGCTGAGAAATAATCGCTCCCAAAGAATCGTCTTCTCGAACTACAATCTGCTCGGTTTTGTTGATGACTGTGACATTATCTGCCGTGCGTTTGAGGAATCCAACCCGATCCAACCCACGCTGGACCGAAAGCCACGGAAGAAACGAGCGATCAAAAAAAACACCTCCAATACCACCGAGGACAAAGATACTGATTAATACCACAATCCATTTTAGAGTCTTGCGAAAGTTCATAATATTCATCTATTTTCGATTTAAAAAATCCACACAACCCTCCTTATTGAAAAAACCTAGATGGAGCTGAAAACCTTTGGTGAACCATTCTAACACATTCTGTCAACCCTATCAACCATCATACCAAAATATGCCATGGAGTACTCGCAATTATCAACAATACCAAAACAAGCAAAAAGAGGATACGAATAATGGTGCGTTTTAAGGAAAGCTCTCCGTAAAAAGCGGTGAAGGTAACATCCCAAAGTATGGCATAGAGAACCAATGCGAGCGCACCAGTCGTCAGATATCCAAATGGCCAAAACCCGAGTGCCCAGGCACATTCTCCCATGATTAAACCAAGTACCAAACTATAGAATAAGGCTCGCCAACGATTCCGTCGTTCTCGATTAATGAGTGCCTGATAACTCACTGCGCCTGTCCCAATAAAAAACAAGGCCATAAGACCCCATAACGGAAAATTAAAATTTATGTAGAACCCATAGATTCCAGAATAGAAAAAGAACATCGCTGCCATAATAGACATGGAAAGCAAAGACTGAGCGGTTTGATCTGCCGGAGCAGAACGTAGTCGATATAAGGCCAGTAATCCAAGGTAGTACATTCCACCCGCCAGAACCGCAAAAACCTCGCGTTCGATGGGCGCGTCAATAAGCGAAAGAAGGACCGGGGCGGTCACAGAAAGTAGTATCGGAAGAGCGGCGTCAGCCAGACGATGCGTGACCCTTTGGGTAGCAATCAGAGAAATCAACACAAGCGGTCCAATCACCGAAATATACCAACTCCACTGCAAAAGTATCTCCCCCTGTGCTACCAGCCACAGTCCAAGGGCGAAGATAAGCGACCACAACAGTATGGTGAAATGGAATATCATGGACGAATTCAGTCAGTTGAAACCAATATACCTTTAGCTTAGACCAGACAGACAGAAAAGCAAGCTCATCCTTTCTTCACACGTTTTTTAACAGAATGCTGTACAG
>JAUPUC010000102.1 GCA_030917745.1 Patescibacteria group bacterium
AAAAAGCCTGGGAAATTTTGAGCGATGCCTGGTTCGTGGAGTGCAAAAAATGTTTGTGCGACAGGAGTCGAGAATGAAAATGAATGGTATTCGGCGAGAGCAATAGCGGCTGTGGCAATAGATCCCTGATCACGACCAGTAAAAACGGTAGGTGCATCTTTTCCGGGGAAAATACTGATAATGGCGATAGCAATAAAAAGCAGGACGAAAAATTTTTCGGGGATATCCAGGAGAGAGATCGTTTTTATCCAGAGGAAACCAAAAAGAGTTCCGAGGAGCGAAAAGCTAAAAATGATAAATGGGGTAAAGAAAAGTCCATTTGCTCCAAGCAAAAGGGAAAACCAAATAAACACTAAAACGGAAACTCCGCAAAGTGTAAAAAAATTTTGTGCTTTCTTTAAGCGGTCTGTCGTTTCCATCAGAATGAAGTATATGACAAAACCTTCATTTTTTCAAACGGGAAGTATAGGGTCGAACCATATTGTCAAAGTATCGGAATAGTCTTAGAATGAAGGGAGAAAATAAAAATAATCGCATGGATTTTTTCTTGTTTATTCGATGGTACTATCGCGAAGGCGTTCAGCGTGGTTTTGTAAACGTTTGGAATATATTGCGCTTAGTACTTTTTCGTTTCAATACACTTGAGTTAACAAAGACCCTCTTAGCGCCATGGAAACGAGATATTGAGTATCGAAGCTGGAGAGGTTTCCATCCAATGAAGGAGTTTGTGAGATTGATTGAAAATATTCTTTCTCGTTTTCTTGGTTTTTGTGTTCGGTTTCCGACGGTGATTTTTGGTGTTGTTGGATTCCTGATATCCACGGTGGTTGTCATTGGACTGTATATGTTATTCATAGTGGCGCCAGTCTTACCAATTGCTGGTGGCTTACTCTTCTGGTTATTACAGGGGGATTTTGTCTATACGCAGTGGATATATGTCGCGAGCGGGATTGGCGTTCTGTTTGCTTGGGTTTGCTTTGTATTACGGGCGCCTGAGATGACATTGCCAGAAGATATGGATTTTCTTGAATTACAAAAAACACCTTGGTTTGAACGAGTTCTCTCGCGACTGGAAATGGATATGAAGGATATACCGAAGGATGCGTTTGAAAACCAATCTGCTTTTCTCACTTTGCTCAAAATGCGGAATATAAGTGAAGAATCTTTTGTTTACGCTATCAATATAGAACAGAAATCATTTATTCAAAAAGAACGCTCATGGAGATTTTGGCTTCCAGAAAATTTTTCAAAAATTATCCCAATGGGGAAAGATTGGCGGTTTGGGTACACACCTCTTCTTGATCAGTATAGTCTCGACCTTTCATTTGTCGATCGGACTGAGTATGGAAAAATGGACTTGGTTGGTCGTCAGGCAGAATTTCGTGTGGCGGCAGTAGTTCTGGAGCGTCCACAGCAGAATAATATTTTCCTTGTTGGGGAGCCGGGTGTGGGGAAAAAACTTTTTATTCATTATCTCGCCAAAAAAATTCGCTCCCGCTCATTTCCTCATGGGAGTCCGTTGAATTCTCTCAGAGTTCTTCTTTTTAATCTGGGTGAAGCGGTGAATGAAAGTATTGCCAAAGGGAAAAATCCGGAGAGTGAAATCCGTTGTTTTTTTCAGGAATCCGCTAAGGCAGGGAATGTATTGTTGGTTATAGAGGATGTAGATCTTTTCTTAGGCATGGATCCTAAACAGCCGAATATTGCCCATTTGCTGGAAGAGTTTCTTGAGTTGCCCAGTTTTCGATTTATCGGTTTGGCTGTAGCAGCTCGATATCATGCTTTAGCAAAAAAAGATGAACAGATACTCAAATATTTTGAGACAATTTATCTTCGTCAGCCCAATATTACCGAGAGTGAGGAGATTCTTTTGCAATTTTTTGCGGTATCGGAAAAAAAACAGGTTGTTCTGACTATCAAAGCGATGCAAACCATTATTGCATCAGCTCGACGATACAATTGGGAGATGCCCTATCCAGAGCGTGTTATTGATTTGGCGCAACAGGTGATGATTTATTTTCGGAATCAGCCAAGACGTTTTCTGACTGAACAGGTAGTGAATGAATACGTGAGTCTCAAGACGGGTGCCCAGATTGGCGAAATCACTCAAAGTGAACAGGAAAAATTGCTTAACCTCGAGACAGAGTTGCATGCTCGTATTGTTGGTCAGGACGAAGCAATTAACCAAGTGTCACAGGTATTGCGTCGAGCGCGTGCGGGATTTCATGACGCGAAACGACCTCTTGGCAGCTTTTTGTTCCTTGGACCGACGGGCGTCGGGAAAACGGAAACCGTGAAAGCCCTAGCGGAGTCTATTTTCAATGATGAGGAAAAGATGTTTCGGTTAGATATGAGTGAATTCCAGACAGCAAACAGCGTCGATCGACTCCTCGGTTCCCAAGAAGATGGATCGTCCGGAATTTTGACTAAGGCGATGAAAGAGCGACCTTACTGTATTTTTCTGCTTGATGAAGTCGAGAAAGCATATCCAAAAATCCTCGATATTTTCTTGCAAGTGCTTGATGAAGGTTCTATCACAGACGCCTTTGGCGAAAAGATTAACTTTCGAAATGCGATTATTATCGCGACATCAAATGCAGGTTCTACATTGATTAAGGATTTGTCTCAGCAAGGTATGCCGCTTAATGTTCTTCGTAGACAGGTGATAGATGGTGTAGTCCATGATGGCACTTTCCGTATAGAGTTCCTGAACCGCTTTGATAACCTTATTTTCTTTGAAGCTCTTTCGATAACACAACTGATACGTATTGCTGATTTGAAACTCAGAAAATTTGCGGAGCAGGTAAAACTACAGAAAAATATCACATTGGTCATTGAGCCGAGCGTCGCCGAACGTATTGTTGAGCTTGGGTATGAACCTGATTTCGGAGCTCGTTCGGTGAATCGTTTTATTACGGATCATGTGGAAGATATCATCGTTCGTAAGATTATTGTCGGTGGTATAGGGCAGTCGGGAGGGACCCTGACGATTACTGCTCGGGATATTATGAATATTTAAGCGACAGAGAGAACCTCGTCTCTTTTTGCTTTGATATCTTGAAAAAGAGAGCCTTTCCTTCAGTCTTTTGAGAGGATTTTTGATTTTTACCGAAGTACGATAGACTAGGAAGACTTGAAAGTGCGGGATATGACGCTTGATACGACTCGAAAATTGAATATCCTTGTGGTTGCTCCGACGCCATTTTTCTCTGACCGAGGGACACATATTCGTATTCTCGAGGAAGCACTCGCCTTGGAACAACTTGGGCATACAGTGACAATTGCCACGTACCATATTGGAAAGAATATCCCCTCGTCGCTGAGATCGAAAATAGATGTCCGTCGTATTCGACGGCTTCTTTTTTGGTATAAGAAACTCGAAGCGGGTCCAGACTGGCAAAAAATTATTCTTGATTTGCTGTTGATCAAGAAAACACTGTTTCTTGCTCGCACGAAGCGACCGGATATCATTCATGGGCATTTACATGAGGGTGTGCTGATCGGTTGGATAGTGCAAAAATTGTTGTTTTGGCGTGGTATCAAGCTCGTCGCAGATTTTCACGGGAGTCTGGTGAAAGAGATGATGTCCCATCAGTATCTCGGGCAAGGAACGCTCAAGGTTATTTTTCGTTGGATTGAAAACATGATTGATAACCTTGGTGACGCCGCGGTTACGAGTTCATGGGAGAATACGGAGGAAGTGCGTCGTGTTCGGAAGGGGAAATCAACAGAGACATTGCTTGATGGTGTACGTCTTGAAATGTTTCATTCGTTGCGAGAACAGAATGTACTCCGAGACCGTTATGGAATACCGAGAGACCAAATGGTGGTCATCTATACTGGAGCTCTCATCCCGAACAAAGGAATCACGTTTTTTCTTGATGCGATACCATTGGTTGCCGAGAAGAATAAACAGGTTCACTTTGTGATTGCCGGATTTCCAATAGATAAAATCACATCATATCTTGAAACGGATATTTTTCGTACACGAGTAACTCTTGTTTCTCCTCTCTCTTATTTTGTGTTACCAGAAATTTTGGTATTGGCAGATATCGGTGTTGATCCAAAGGAGGCAGAAGTCAAGCAGGCGAGCGGAAAACTCCTCCAATATATGGGAGCGGGATTGCCGATTGTGTGTTTTGATACCAAGAATAATCGCGAATATCTCGGAGAAGGAGGTGTATATGCCCA
>JAUPUC010000048.1 GCA_030917745.1 Patescibacteria group bacterium
TTGAAAGGCAAAGAGCATAAAATTCGAGGAGTGTTATTCACTCATGGACACCTCGATCATATCGGAGCCGCACCGATTCTTTTGAAGCAGCTTAAATACCCGACTATTATCGGACGCGATTTCACCCTCGCGCTTTTGCAACGCAAGGTGGAGGACCAGGATAAGGGAGCCGCAAAGCAACTCAAAATGATTCGCGTGAAGTCACTGACCGACAAACTGAAGCTCGGGGTATTTGAGGTTCGCTTTTTTGAAGTCGAGCACTCGATTATGGATGCCATGGGTATTGCTCTGGTGACACCAAATGGTTCTATTATTCACCTAGGCGACTGGACCATTACGAATGATCCTATTGATCCCGAGGCGAGTGATATTAGTTATAATCATCTAGAGAATCTTCCGAAGCCGACTATTCTCATGTTGGAGAGTTTGGGGGCAACCAAAAAGGGCTTACCGCCCTCAGAAACTGAGGTACACACGAATCTCCAAAATCTCATTCGGAGCGCGCCTGGGAGGGTGATTATTGGCACCTTTGCTTCACAGGTCAGACGAATTGCTTATCTCATTGAATATGCGGAACGCATGGGTAAGCGGGTTGCGCTTGAGGGATATAGCATGAAGATGAATATCGAGGTAGCCAAAGAGCTCGGATATCTCAAGGCAAAACCAGAAACACTGATTACGGTGAATGATATCCACAAATATCCGGACAACCAGATTGTTATTATCTGTACGGGCGCACAGGGCGAATCCAATGCTGTTTTGTCACGTATCGTGACGGATAATCATCGGTTTATTAAGCTCCAAAAAAATGACACCATTGTGTTTTCCTCATCAGTGATACCGGGAAATGAACGGAGTATTCAGCGTCTAAAGGATAACCTGTATCGGAAATGTGACAACGTGATTCATTCTGATGTCATGGAAATTCATATCGGTGGCCATGGAACGATTTGGGAAATCGAGAAAATTCTCCGAGCTGCCAAAGCTGACTACGTCATGCCGGTGTACGCGAATCATTATTTTCTGGTTGAGGCAGCCAAGATTGCCGAACGTATCGGGTATTCAGAGAAGCAGGTTTTTGTGCTCGACAACGGACATATTCTTGAAGTTCCAAAACAAGATGTCGGTATGCCACATATCCGTAAAGAGAAAGCCGATGCGAATTATGTCTTCGTTGATGGACTTGGTATCGGTGATATTGGACACGTGGTCTTGCGTGATCGTCAGATGCTTTCAGAAGACGGTATGGTGGTTATCATTGTCTTGATTGAGAATAAGAGTAAGAAAGTGCTCGGAAATATTCAGATTATTTCGCGCGGGTTTATCCATGTGAAAGAAAATTTCGACTTAGTCAATGAGACTAAGCGGAAGGTGCAGGATATTATCAAAAAGAACACGGCGACTGGCATGCAGTTAGATTGGGAGAATGTGCGGAGTCAGATTCAGGATAATATTGGGCAATTCCTCTTTACCAAGACCGAGCGTCGACCGATGGTGCTCCCAGTGGTAACAGAGGTATAGTCTGAGAAGTGTATGTGGGGGATTGATTTTGCTCGATTAATAGGACGAGATAGGCCGGGTGAAAAACACGCTGTTCGAGTTGACCCTCGTTTGAGTGTTGAAGATCAGCGAGCCATGTTTGCTTTTGTCCGAAGCATTTTGCACCGTGCGGATCAAAACTTGAGTGAGAGTGGAGAGACAGAAGAAGATACCATCGTTTTTTCAGATGCCGACCGACCAGCGACACTCTCTGTTGCTTTTTGGATTGGCGGGGTGCTGCGAGGCTGCTGGGTAGTGAGTCGATTGAGTTTCAAGGAAGCTCTGAGAGAAGCGGCTTTCCGAGCAGCGAAAGACCCCCGTTTTAAGCCAGTAGGAAAGAGAGACCTTGCGGAAGCAAGAATAGAAATTACTTTGCTGAGCTTGTCACAAACGATGCCGGTGTATCAGTGGAAGGAACAAAAAGAGGTGAATCCAGAAAAAGGTTATCACTTTTCTTATCAGAACCGACAGGGCTGGCTCTTGCCGGAGGTGTTCAATTGCCTTCGTTTCCGTGGGATGGATGATTTTCTTAAAACACTCATTACTGAGAAAGCGGGATGCCGTATCGATAAAGGATGTCTTGCACAAGGAAAGATAGAGATTTTTGAGACAGAGGATTATATTGAATCGGCAGGGAAGGAGCGAATACTCTCTCTCGCTGGGCCGCTGGTACAAAGCGACCGACTATATACCACCTTCGATTCATTATTCTTGGGAGATTTGAATACACTACTCCATCAGGCAGCTGAGCAGTTACTCAGAGCACAAGAGGAAGATGGTAATATTCAGCCGATTATAAATCCTCTTTCTGGAAAAATACGGCAGGTAGATTGGATTCGTTTAGCTTTGTCGGCAACTGCTTTGGCAATGCTGGGAGAGACGACCGGAAGGGAATCCTATCGAATAGCTGCTGAAAAGGCAGGTGAATATGTTTGGAAGTATGGGTACAATCATCCCTATTTGGATATCTATACGAAGACGCTGTGTCGGGTGTATTATGCGGAATATCTTTGGATAGTTGGGCGAGCAGACGAGGCGAAAAGTGTTGCTTGGGAAATATTGAAGCAAGTTCATCTTGTTCGGTTTGAACCAATTTTTCTTCTGAAGGTAGTCTCGCTCCTCCTCTTGTTTGAAGAGCAAGATTTTTTCAAAAAGTCAGAGACTATTTTTGACTCCGTATGGAATGATTTTGTACAGAAGAAGAACCAGCATCATGTTGAATTAGCACGATTTCCTGAGCTCATTGTGGTGGCGGACAAACTTTTTTTCACAACAGGCGAATATCAGTATCGAGAGAAAAGTCTTCAGGTGACTAGTTGGCTGATTGATCAGCAGCATCAAAATGGGAGTTTCCCGAGTGTAACCGGTGGATCTGATTTTTCCTCGTATACTCGGGGAACAGGAAAGATATTTGAGGTACTCGCTCTTGATCCAAAGGGGAATCAAGAGAGTATTCTTTGGACGTTCAGGTGGCTTCGAGATATGCAGTATACGAGAGAGAGTACTTTTTTTGTACAGTCTGAAAATTGCGAAAACATCCTGGGAGGTTTTCGTCATGATGTCTTTAATCAGGAGGTGTGGATTGATGGGTCGGCACATGTTCTCATTGGGGGGGCAAGGCTCTTACGGGCGCTGAAAAAGAAGAATGAAGTAGGATGAGGCGCTCATCTGGTAAAAAATGAGAGAGAATATCATGTACAAATCTCCCCCCTGTGACCGAGTCACAGGGGGGAGATACTTTTGTCAGGAGATCAGGCAGAAACTACGGAGCAGTCTCTCTCCAGTTGTAGTTACACTTGCGTGTTCCTGGACACACCAGAGTCATTCCGTCACATCCAGTTGGGACACCAGTATCTTGAGTAACTTCCGGACAATAGGTATCAGTCACGACTTTTGCTGGAGCTATGGAACAGGTATTCGGGATACACACAACCGTCACTTGAGGAGACTTGTTGACTCCCAGGTAGGAGACATTGAATACTTCATCCCCATTGACGTATCGCGCATTGAGGACTCCGGCAGGCGAGAAATACATCGTATCTTTTGGAGCATTCGTCTCTGTCCAGGTGGCAGACCCTGTGACATCAACCCCACTCGCGCAAGCACTGGTACCCGCTTGATAGAAACAGGCCTTGAGAGTTGTAGCTGGAGGACCAGAAGCGACAGTGAAGCTCCCAGTTCGATCAAGGGTACTGACACAGCTATTCTTACAGACCGCGAGATCGCACAAGGCATTAGGTGGTGCAACCGTAGAATCACAGCCGGAACAAGTGATGACTCCGGGAGTTCTCATACCACAGGCATTGGCTGGACCCTGACAGGCTGTTCCGAGAGGGATATCTGCTGGAGCTACTGCATTGCAGCCACCGCTGCAGCCGATAGCCCCGGAATTTGTCGAACCGCAGTTGTTTGCTGGAGAGACGCAGGCATTCCCGTATCCAGCCGGAAGAGCAGGTGCGCCGACGCTACAGGCGCCGGAGCAGATACGCGTTCCGGAATTCGAGACCCCACAGACATTGGCGACGGAACAAGAATTCCCGAGATACCAGGGATTTGCTGGTGTTACACCGGTACAAGCGCCGGCACAGTTGATAGTTCCCCAGCCTTGCGCCCCGCAGGCATTCGGTGCTGACCAGCAGCCCCAACCAGTATTGGCCACACAGCAACCAGAGGCAGAAGGATTGTAGTATGGATCATAGGTGCCTACACCAGTTGGACAGGTTGTCAAACAATCACCGTTGAAGTGACTACCAGAGTTGCGCCAAACCCCCGTGAACCAATCAAAATAGAGTCCTCCCATGCCCGCCCAACCAAATGGAGCAGCACTATCACAGCTCGCAGGGACAACTGAGCCGGCCTCTTCACCGCTTGGAGAATGCTCGGTGTACGCAATCTCAGATGTTGGAGGAATGGGACCCTTGGTAATAACAAAAGTTGTGAGTAGTAGAAGAGAGAAAAGTGCAAGTGATCCGAAAAAGATAGAATGCCTGAATGTACGTAAGTGGAACTTGCATGATTTTTTAAGAGGAAACAAGAGATTAATCATATGTGTATTATATATTGACTATACGTAAGATATCATATTAAATATATCACGCAAAGAAAACATTTGGAATTGTGTCAAGTGGCAGAGTTTATTAGGGTACATTCTTTTCTCTGACTATTTGGAGATTTTTTTCGGCCGATATTTGCATTGCCTCTAACCCTGTTGCGTAGATACGAGGGTCATTACCGGGATAGGCACGCCCCCAGTCTTTGGATGTCATTTTATCGACAAGATTCTTTGAGAGAGTACAAACCTCCTTTGCTTCTTCTAATCTCTCTG
>JAUPUC010000001.1 GCA_030917745.1 Patescibacteria group bacterium
ACGAGAAAGAAATCCGCGAACAAATCGAGGAATTGAGAAAAAGCGGTAAGGTGAGCGACGATCAGATTCGTCTGATGAAGGCTCGTCTGGGACTGAAATAACCCGAATAAAAGAGTGATGCTCTCTGCTGTATGGAGATGACAAGAGAACAGAAAATTGATGAACTCTTGACCCGTGGTGTGGCGGATATGATTGATGGCGAACGCCTTCGGGAGCGATTGATGCGTGGAGATGAATTGCGCGTGAAACTTGGTATTGATCCGACGAGTCCGAATCTGCATATTGGTCGGTCGGTAGTACTTCTCAAGCTTCGGGATTTTCAGGAACTCGGTTGCAAAGTAGTCCTCATTGTTGGAGATTTCACGGGCCAGATCGGGGATACCAGCGATAAAGAGAGTGAACGCCCGATGCTCAAATCTGACCTCATCAAAGAAAACATGCGGACGTATACGAGTCAGCTCGGCATGCTGATTGATCTCTCAAAAGCCGAAATGCATTCGAATTCCGAATGGTTGCAACCACTCGGTTTTGATGACATTGGAACTGAAGCCGAACATTTTTCGGTAGCAGAATTCATTGCCCGCGAGAATATCAAGAAACGTCTTGATGAAGGTAAGCGCGTATCACTTCGTGAAATGCTGTACCCACTCATGCAGGGATACGATAGTGTGGCCGTCCATGCTGATGTTGAGCTTGGGGGAACGGATCAACGTTTCAACTTGTTGGCTGGACGAAGATTACAGGAAGCACATGGACAGGTAGCTCAGAGTATTCTGATGACTGATTTGATGTTGGGAACCGATGGGCGTAAGATGAGCTCGAGTTGGGGGAATACGATTAATTTGCTCGACACGCCGAACAATATGTTTGGGAAAGTGATGAGTATCGCTGACTCAATGATTGTTCCTTACTTGATTCATTGCACGCGAGTACCGCTCGCCGAGGTGGAAGTGATTGAGGCTAAGCTGTTTGATGGAGAGCTCAATCCTCGTGATGCTAAGCTCCGTCTTGCTCAGGAAATTGTCACGCTCTATCACAGTACCGAAGAAGGGGAAAAAGCAGAAAAATATTTTGTGGAGACTATTTCAGAGAAGAAGATTCCGGAAGATATCCCGGTCACTCTGGTCAATGCAGAACAGGAGACCGTGGTGGATGTACTGGTTCGCATGCAATTAGCAACAAGCAAAAGCGACGCGTGGAGAAAAATTGAACAAGGAGGAGTTTCGATTGATGGAGAAAAAATATCTGAGAAAGATACCCATCTGGATAAAACCAAACATCACAATAAGGCCTTGAAAGTGGGGAAGCATGGTTTCGTGAGATTGCAGTTTTCGTGATAGATTGAAAGAAAGAATGTCTATGCCACAAGCAAAGATCGCCACTCTTCTTGGAGAAGGAAAGAAAGAACTCGCAAGTATCAAAGACGCGAGCACTCTTTTGACATGGGAGACCAAGTATCTCGGTCGGAAAAGTGAGCTCAATGAGATCCTGAAGGGTTTGAAAGATTTGTCTCCGGAAGAGAAACGTCTCGTGGGTCCAGTCGCGCAGCATGCTCGGGAGACGCTTACTACTTTGCATCAAGAAGCTGCCAAGCGGATTGAGCGTGAAGGAGTGGATTGGGATAAAGAGTGGATTGATGTGACCGCGCCAGGTGAGCGCATTCCCGCTGGGCATTTGCACCCGATTACTTTGTTGGAGAATGAAATCGCAGATATTTTTGCATCGCTTGGTTTTGGCGTATGGGATGGACCAGAGCTAGAAATGGAACAGAACAACTTTGACTCTTTGAATTTTCCGAAAGATCATCCAGCACGTGATATGCAGGATACGTTCTGGGTGAAACAGGATAAACACTGGAAGCACACCTATCTTCCACGTACGCATACCTCGACGGTGCAGGTGCGCTACATGCAAGAGCACAAGCCGCCGATTCGTATTATTGTTCCGGGACGTATCTTTAGAAATGAAGCCACCGATGCTTCACACGAGCATACCTTCCATCAGTTTGAATGCCTGATGGTAGATGAACCGGGCAAGGTAACGGTTGCGACTTTCAAATATATTGCGGAGACTTTCTTCAGTCGTTTTTTTGGGAAGAAAATCGATATTCGTCTTCGACCAAGTTACTTTCCTTTCACTGAACCATCGTTTGAATTCGATATCTCTTGTGTTTTGTGTGAACGAAAAGGCTGTTCGGTATGTCAGCAAACGGGCTGGCTTGAGATCGGTGGGGCGGGTATGGTGAATCAGAAAGTATTCGAATCAGTCGGGTACAAGCGGGGTGCCTATCAGGGTTTCGCGTGGGGATTTGGTTTGACTCGGTTGGCCATGATGAAATATAAGATCACCGATATTCGTTTGTTCATGAGCGGTGACCTCCGATTTTTGAAACAATTCTAAGTATGAAATATTCCTATCACTGGTTGAAAGAACTCTCTGGCACCAAGAAGCCCGCTGACCGTGTGGCGGATTTACTCATGCGACATGCTTTCGAAGTGGAGACAGTGGAGAGTTATGCACATCACATGGAGAATATCGTGACGGGTGAAGTTCTTTCGGTCGCGCCACATCCTGATGCTGATCGGTTACGAGTTGCACAAGTGGAAATCGGAAAATATACGGTCCGTCAGATAGTGTGTGGTGCTCCGAATCTCGAGGCTGGACAGAAAGTGGCCGTTGCCCTTCCGGGAGCTTTGCTGCCGAATGGAATCGCTATTAAGGAATCCGAGATTCGTGGAGTGCAGTCGGAAGGAATGTTGTGTTCCGAAAAAGAACTTGGCCTTTCAGAAAATCACGAAGGAATCGCTGTCCTGCACGAAGAAGCTCCGATTGGGGCAGAGTTTGCCAAATATATCGGCCTTCAAGATACTATCCTCGATGTGAAGATATTGGCTGATCGCGGATCGGATGCGTTGTCATACGAAGGACTAGCTCGTGAGATTGCCGCGCTGGATGGTCATGCGCCGCAGTTTATCGAAGTGCGTGCCAAACCACTCCGAGTTCCGGCATACAATCGTGCTCCAAAAATACATATTCTCGACAAGAAAGAATGTCGTCGCTATGTCGGATTGTATTTCAAAGATGTAGTGGTCGGTGAATCGCCTTTTTGGATGAAAACAAGATTGCTGGTCTCAGGACTTCGTCCGGTCAACAATATTGTTGATATCACCAATTACCTGATGCTCTTGACTGGACAGCCTTTGCACGCGTTTGATGCCGATCAGCTTTCGGGGGGTATCGAAATTCGCCTCGCGAAGAAAGGGGAAAAATTAGAATTGCTTACGGGAGAAAAGAAGACGCTTACGGCGCAAGACTTAGTCATTGCGGATACGAAGAAAGTACTGGCATTGGCTGGTGTAATGGGAGGCAAACATTCAGGGATTACCAAAGAAACAACCAATATTTTTCTTGAAATTGCTAATTTTGATGGAGCTACTATTCGGCGCTCACGCATCAGACACGGGCTTTCAACAGATGCGAGCTATCGTTTTGAACGGAATCTCGATTCGAATCTTCCGACGGAAGTCGCTCGTGAGGTCGCGGTATTGATTCATGAACTGACAGGAGGCAAGCTCATGGGCGCGCGTGATGAATATATTGAAAAACGGAAAGAACGAAAAATTGAATTGGCATTGTCACGAGTGGAGTGTGTACTTGGTGTCAAAGTGCCGATTTTTGAGGTGGTCCAGTATCTCGCGCTTCAGGGACTGACGGTGAAAAAGATTAATGGCAAGGAAGCACTCTTCGTTCATATTCCGACTCGTCGACCAGACCTGCGAGACGAATGGGATTTGATTGAAGAAATCGGGCGTATGCGCGGGTATGACAAAATCGCGGCCGCCGCTCCAGAACTCCCTTTCCTCGGTGAAGTAGTGAACGAAAAAAAACATTTTGAACGTCGTACCAAGGAGCTGCTTTCGCATGTGGGCTTTACCGAAATCATGACGTATTCTTTTTACGGCATCGCTGATATGGACGCTTTTGGATTGGCTCACGCGCAGCATATCGAAATCGCCAATCCACTTAATCCAGATCAAACACATCTTCGCCGGAGTCTGCTTCCAGGTGTGCTTTCTAAGGTCAAAGAAAATAGTCGGCATACGGAATCATTCCGCCTGTTCGAATGGGAAAGTGTTTTTGAAAAATCAAAAGTATCCGAGATAAGAGAATCAAAAATGCTCGCGCTCGCCTGTGTCTCTCGAGATAAGAGTGCTCGTGAATTTTCCCGATTAAAAGGAGCTCTCGAGAATATTTTTGAGAGTGCGGGTGTTCGTGATGTGGTATTTGTTTCTCATGTAGTTCCGGCAGGAGGGGATGAGTGGCATCGAACGCAGAGCGCCGATGTGCTTGTAGGAGGGAAGAAACTTGGGACTCTCGGAACCCTGATGCCGTTTATTGTGAAACAGCTTGGTATTACATCGGGTGTCGCGATTGCCGTTCTTGATGTGGAGGTATTGCGAGAATCAGTACAGACAGAGAAAACGTTTCTACTACTCCCAAAATTTCCTTTTGCAATACGTGATATCTCACTCGTGTTTTCTCAACGCCAGAAAAGTCAGGCAGTTGTGGATTTGATGAAGGAAGTGGGCGCGCCACTGCTCCGAAAAGCGGAACTATTCGACATCTTTGAACGAGAAGGGGAGCGTAATCTCGCTTTTCATCTCTCCTTCGGCGCTGATGAGCGGACACTGACGAGCCAGGAGATGGACAAAGCTTTTGATCGTATTGTTGGAGCGGTCAAGGAACGGCTGGGCGGAGAGTTGCATCAGTAGGTGCCTTCCGAAAGACTTATTTCGTGGTAGAATACAGCTTGAACAACAAGCCTTCTTTTGTTGACTTTTTTGCTAAAAAGGTGTATAATTAGTCTTTGTGGTTCTTTTCCAGGACAGGTTGGATTGCCGCGCTTCCGTGTCAAAATGGGGGTGAGGAAAGTCCGGACACTCGCCTTTTTCTCCTTCAAAAGAGAATCAGGCAGCAGGTACTGGGTAATTCCCAGACGCCGCGAGGCGCGAGGTGCGAACAGAGACGGTTCAATCTGCAAAGATTGAACCATCCTCATGCTTTGTGAGGATGAACCGGGTGGAAATGCCCGGAGTGAAACGGCTAAATCCTTATCTGAGTGCAAGGTCGTGTCATTACACGGACTTATGTTGACTGGGTACTGAGGCACACTCTTTCGAGTCCGCATGAGTCCGTGTGATGGAGTGCCGCAAAGAATCAGCGAGTAATCGTTTGATCAAGAGAAATGGCAATCGTCTCATTTCGGTGAGATACAGAATCCGGCTTATAAACCTATCCTGGAAAAGTATCGAAAGTAATTTCGTCGTGAAAATTCGTATGAAACGATCAGAAATATTTTTTAGCGCGATGCAGCTGCCGATCGATATTATTATGATCACACTAGCTGCTTTGAGTGCTTACTACGTGCGCAATATCCCCCAGATTCTTGCTCTGAGACCGAAGCTCTATGACCTCACGCTGGGGAGTTTTATGGAAGTCGTGCTTTTTGTCGCGCCTATTTTTGTTTTTATTTTTGCGCTCGAAGGACTGTATCAGATGCGGACGACACGTCGTTTTTGGCAGGAAGCATATCGGGTCTTCCAAGCGACATCGCTCGTCTTAGTTATCCTCATCGTGGCGATTTTTCTTAAGCGTGAATGGTTTTCGTCACGTTTTATCATTCTTGCTGGTTGGGGATTTACAGTACTGTATGTGATTGCCGGACGCTATCTCATCGCTCGTGTTCAGCGGTATTATCTTCTCGCAAAGGGAATGGGGGTGCATCGGGTATTGCTCGTGGGGACCAACGGCAAGATGCAGGCTATGAAACGTTATCTCTCTTCCCATCGCGAGCTCGGGTACAAGATAGTCGCGCAGGTCTCGGGTGTATCGCTTCATCAGATCAAGGAGATACGTGAGAAGAAGGGCATGGACGAAGTAATCGTATGCGATTCGACTCTGACGGATGACGAACACGAGAAATTGCTCGACTACTGTCAAATCAATAATGTGAGCTATCGTTTTATTCCGACGACTCTTCAGACGGCTCGTGTTTCGATGCAGGTGGGTATTTTGAATGGGGAACCGATTATTGAGTATCATCACACACCACTTGATGGATGGGGTAAGGTGATGAAACGAATCTTTGATCTCGTTGCAGGTTCTCTTCTGACGCTTTTCGCCTTACCGATCATGGGAGCTATCGCTCTTCTCATCCGTATCGAGGATGGGGACGGGCCGGTGATCTATCTCAACGAGCGTGTCGGTCAGGATGGTAAGAAATTCTTCGTGTACAAGTTCCGGTATATGCAGTGGCGCTGGTGCACCGATAGGGCTAATCCGGATTACGAAGTGGCGCTCAAATATGAGCAGGACCTGATCAAGACGCGGAGCGTCCGGCAGGGACCGCTCTATAAGATCAAAGATGATCCTCGGAAAACCAAGATTGGCGCCTTTATCGAACACTATTCGCTGGATGAATTACCACAGTTTTTCAATGTCCTTAAGGGGGATATGAGCCTGGTTGGCCCGCGTCCCCATCAGCAGCGTGAAGTAGATAAATATAATGAATATCACCGTCGGTTGCTGACGATCAAACCGGGCATCACAGGTATGGCGCAGGTTTCTGGTCGCTCCGATCTTCCATTTGAAGATGAATATCGTCTTGATGTATACTATATCGAGAGTTGGTCGCTTTGGCTTGATATTCTTCTTTGTCTCAAAACTTTCAAGGCACTTATTCGTCGAAGAAAAAATTAAGTTGTTCTCAATGAGAAATATATGAATATCCTCCTGAAATGGGTGGTCTCTGCGTTGGCGTTTTTGACTTTGCCACATATCATACCCGGCATCAGTGTGAAGGGATTCGGTACAGCGCTCATTTTGGCTCTCCTCTGGGGGGTGATTGGCATTACCGTCAAGCCGATTCTCGTCATCCTCACGCTGCCGATCATTCTGCTCA
>JAUPUC010000013.1 GCA_030917745.1 Patescibacteria group bacterium
GAACCCACACGAAGCCTTGTCCGGGATTCATGAACCGTCGTATTCCGAATCGAAGGAACCAGATGCCGAACACCACGATTCCAAGTTGCCAGGGCATCCCACTGCCTTTCAAGAAGAGTACTACCGCGACAAGGAAGATAACCATGATAATGCCTTGTCCGATGCGTTCCATACGGGTAGCTGGAATCTCTTCGATCTTCACGAATCCGCGCACCGCCAGATCGACGATGGTCGCACTCCAAGCCCTTTCGCTCACTGTTTCTTTGATAATCACTTCTGCCATAGCTGGTGGCAGGGCTCGAGGTGGTTCGTATTCTGGTATCACGGTTCCCCTTCCCGCATTCCAGCGTTCAGTGGCGAGGTATCGGATAGCCACACTCAGGACTGAAATAAATACAACGAGCGCTGCCAAAATCACCCAAATAAATCTCTCAAGAAAACTCCTCCAATAGAGACTTCTTTCAAGAACACCACGTGGCCACCCAGCCGCAATGGTCGCCTTACCAAACGCGGGGAAATTCTGACCCGAAAAGAGAATGGAATGATTATCCGGATACGTAATCGTCCCCGCCGATACCACGGGATCGGTATACCAAAGAGCCTGTCTCTGAGTCAACGAGAAATCCTGCGGTAAAATAACCAATGCCTTCACCTCCTTCACTGGTACCTGATATTCCGAAAACAAATTCCAATAGAGCTCATCCTTCTCATCCAAAAAACTGATCGCGCCATGTAAGGTATACTGAAGCGTCCAAGTATGGGTTGTATCGCGAGCATCATAATACCATTCGATAACAAACTTTCCATTCTCGCGATAGGTGGTGTATTGCCCGTAGCTACTCGGATTAGTCTTATCAAGACGAGAAGCGGTGTACACAAGAGACCGACCGGTATCAGCATCTCTCACTGATGCAGCATCAATCATATCCACACCCCTCAGTGGAATACTTCGATTTCCCTGGTGATATTCCCCTTCAAAGCGGTATGTCTGTGTTTCTTTCACCTGCACAGTCGTGTCACGTTTCACTACAAACTGATATTCGATACGATCATATACATAGGATCGATTGAGCGTTTCTGCGCGAGCAGTATGCGCGACAACAACCGACAAAGTACACACGCAAAAAAAGAGCGCGCCTCTACTCATCAAGCTCAAAAAATCTTTCTGCTTTTTCATATATCACACACAAAAGTTATACCTCGCTCATACTGAGTATACATCACAATTATTTCCCCTGAGTATCTCTCTCAAACAAAAACCGGGCCTTCTCAAGACCCGGACTTTGATGCTCACTCTCGTGACCAAATTTTTACTTGGATGACTGAGTCAAAACAGATATCCCAAACCCTCCCAGTGCCACCAGAGCGAGAGCAAGCAGTATCTTTTGCAACATATCACGCATTTCTTCGGCCTGCACTACATCAAAAACGAAAAGGATTGCGATTAAGACTATACTGACGATTGACAACATGCCAATCATTTTGGAAAAATTTCTCATATCGTTTTTTCTTTTTTTGTATTTATTAGAGAACAAACTTAGAACTGAACCGCAACCGGCTGCTTGGCTGCCGCCTCACTTTCATCAAGCTCAAAAAATTCTCTCTTTGTGAAAGCAAACATTCCGGCGACAATATTGGAAGGAAATGTCTCGATCTTCGTGTTCAAATCACGGACATTACCATTGTAAAAACGACGAGCGGCCTGAATCTTGTTTTCGGTATCCGAAAGCTCCTGCTGCAATTCAAGAAAGTTGGTGTTTGCCTTAAGATCCGGATAAGCCTCAGCAATCGCGAAGACCGACTTGAGCGCCCCCGTAAGCATGTTTTCTGCCTGCCCCTTGTCGGCTACCCCGCTTGCTCCCATGGCGCGAGCTCGTGCTTCGGTCACCTTTTCAAAAGCAACCTGTTCATGTGTTGCATACCCTTTCACGGTATTTACCAAATTCGGAATAAGATCATAACGCCTCTTCATCTGTACATCAATATCACTCCATGCTTCCTCGGCACGATTTTTCAACGAAACAAGACCGTTATAAGCCAAAATCGCGAAAACAGCCACGGCAGCAACGACAATCCCGATAATTCCAATAGTTCCCATACTCATACCATGTATTATTGTTTATCTTTCTTTATTATAGATTGTTTTTACCGATTCCACAATCCCCCGCGTCACTCCCCTGCAGTCACTAATCCCTCGTAATCATAGCATCTCATCGCTTCAAAAGAATTGGGCGACATCGACAATGACTCGAGTAAAGTCATGCTATAATCAAAAAATAAGCACTTCTCATTTCAAGAACATCTGTATGGAATTTATCCAAACGCACCTTGTTTTTCTCCTCCCGATCTTCGTCGGTCTTTTTTCACAAGTCACTAAGTTCATTTTTTTCACCATGCGCCATGGTTGGAAACCAGAATATATTTTCACCCATGGTCACATGCCAAGTGCCCACACTGCCTTTGCGGTCTCACTCCTCACTTCTATCGGCTACTTTGAGGGTATGAATTCAGGTGCCTTCGCGGTCACGGTCGGTCTCGCGTTTATCATTATCGATGACGCTCTCCGTATCCGCATGATACTCGGTGATCAGGGTCGTTATCTCAATATGCTCGTTGATCAACTCCGCGGGGAAATAGACGAAAGCAAATTTCCACATCTCAAAGAACGCGTCGGTCATCGTACGAGTGAGGTGATTGCGGGTGCTCTTTTTGGCTTCTGTCTCACCGTGATTCTCATCGCACTCCTCAATGCCTAACTGCTCACGAGGAGCGATACAAAAAAACGCTTCTTTACGACTTGTTATAAAAGAGGTGTTTTTTTATACCTCAAATACCTTGACTTGCATTTACAGACCATGAATTTTCCACTATGCTCGAGGCAGTTGATTAACAACCGTCGATGAAATAAATACCAACTCCCGAAAGGAACTCCCGATGCAAGATATGCCTACAAATATTCAGAATCTCGAGTCCTACGTCACAGAGATTCTCCCTCCGCTCCTCCTTTTAGTGCCGTACAACCCGCAACATCCAGTGTGTGAATCACTCTGGGGCCATGTACGAAGAGCGGCTCTCAAGCAATCAACCCTGTATCACTTCACGCTTGAACTCCTTGATCCTCTCTCGGAGAGAACTCAAACAATCAAGATTCGCTGTCTGGGTGGTGGTACCCTAGACACGGACTGGGATACGACCTATGAGCTCAGAGATATCAATGACTCAGGCCATCCCTGCAACACGCCTCATCCTCCATGTCTCAGGAAACCAACAGAAACCCGTGCAGCACCCCCTGATGCAGATCAACCACATATCACACCATCCACTCTTTGGGAGCGGCTTCAATTCTGGAAACATACTGATTCTCGCCGTTCCCTAACACG
>JAUPUC010000025.1 GCA_030917745.1 Patescibacteria group bacterium
GCCAAAATTGAAAATCTGAATTATATGAAATCAGAACTTATTTCATCCGTAAAAAAAGGAGATATACCATCCTATCTTGGCGAGTATTTGTCTGACATTGGAATAGGACATATTGTCGAGCTTCGCGAATATAACCCCCACTACAAAGAGATATTTTCGAGGGAAAGCGAACGAATTGCATCTATTTTCGATCAATTGCCTATCTCGCTTCATCATATTGGAAGCACATCCGTAGAGGGACTGTGTGCAAAACCAATCATCGATATATTACTTACATACCCGGAAACTGTTACATTTGAGAGTGTAAAGAAGGTGCTTGTTGACGCAGGGTATTTTTTTCGTGAAGATCTTTTTCCAGAGCGGACTTATTTTGTTCTTGAGAATGACAAAGGGATTCGTTATTTTGCAATAACCGTTTATATGAGTGATGATGTAAGAGTTAAAGAACTACTTACCTTTCGAGATAAGTTAAGAGACAATCCATCGATCATGGAGGAATACATGGAAATAAAACGAAAACTATCGGCAGAAACTACGAATAGACAAGAGTATACGAATCAAAAATCAGAGTTTATTCAGCGGTATTCAAAATGAAAGTGATAGGGTAATTTGTCAGCTGCTTTGTTAGAGTAGTTTTGTTGAATAAAAAACTCATGACTATCTATGGGTCTCAGGCCTGATAGAGTGGTTAAAATAAGTTCTAACTTCGTCCCAGGTTCTCCGCAGATTGAAAATTGCCAACCGAATACAGGCGCCCCGCCCTTCGCGAGGGGCGGGGTCGAGAGTTCGAATCTCTCCCTTTCCGCAATAAGGCCTCGGATTTCTTGAGGATACATCAGTACTTACAAGTATTGCTCTATCTTTTATGCATGTACCTCGCAAGAGAACACGTTAGGTACTCTCGTATAACGGAATATCCTCTACGGAATCTTTTCCACCAAAACGATCATATACTTTGCCTTTTGTCACACCTGTACGACGCGCATAGCCAGCACCCTCAAGCTTTTCCCACACACGAAGTGCTTGTGGTGATATTGACGTCTTTGAAACTCGAAAGTCGGTACTTACCAAACGCAGATTCATGAGACGTAACTTTTCGATAATCTGTTTGTAAATTTGCAATCCGATTCCTTTGCCCCTTGGGGCATTCTCGTCATACCCAATTTGGATATCGTGTATATACATTTTTCCTTCACTCGCCGTCCAGACAGAAAAATGCCCAATGTCTTTACCGTTAGCCAGGATGCTTCCTGAAAAACCAAGTTCTGTCTTCTCCCATGTCAGATGTGCTTCAATTGAGGGTTCTTCATCGGCTCGACCACTTTTTGCTCTCTCCGATATGCCCTGTGACTTTGCATACAAATCTTCAAAAAGCGGTTGTATCCAACGACGATCCACAAAACCATGATCATCACCTGGACCGAAACGAATAATACTTTCCCCGAATCTATCTGCTATACCACCAAGATGTATGGGGTCATCGAAACTACCCGATTTCCAAGCGACAATGCAATCATTGAGACATCCCTGAAAAAGATATTTCCCTTCTCGACTGTAGATCTGAATATGTGATTGATGCGTCAGAAGAACCCTCGCCAAAGATGCCACTCGCTGCGCCTCGCTCGACTTCGGCATCTCTTTCTGTTCATTGTACGACCGTGGAATTTTCGGTGTTTCAAAACCCATATGAGCATATCAATAATCTCCGACAAGCCTCTCCTTGATGTCATCCGTGCTATCCACGGGTAAGCGGAGCGACACCGAGCATCATTTTCTTGACCCCGGCACGCTTGAAGGCAATCGTAGCCAGAGTACCGGCCACCGACACGATAAGTCCCGAGCCGAATTGCGGATGCAAGACCATGTCGCCCGGACGGACTTCTCCTACTTGCAGCGGCTTTTCATTTGATTGATTAACCTCTGGTATCTGCAAAGACTTCTTGGGCATTGCAGTCACTTGGTGACGCACTTGACCATAAGAGGCTCTCTTCTGCATCATTCCCCCGCCAGCCATTTCTCGCTCTTCAACCAATTCCGGTGGGATTTCCGAGAGAAAACGTGACGGTGGATTGACCTGTGTTGCACCAAAAATCATTCTCTGTTCGGCGTAAAGAAGATACGCCTTTTCTTTGGCTCGCGTGAGACCGACATACATCAGACGCCGTTCTTCTTCGAGCTCCGTCGAAGAAACCTGACTGCGTGAGTGTGGAAATACTCCTTCTTCCAGCCCGACGATAAAAACAACCGGAAACTCAAGTCCCTTGGCACTATGCACCGTCATCAACTGAACGCCTTCATGACCAAGATCATCTGTATCCGATGCTAGAGAGACTTCTTCCAAAAACTGCGGTATCGCCTCATGAATACTCATGGTATCGTATTTTTTTGCTACCGAAAACAATTCTTGAATATTTTCGACCCGCGCCAAAGCTTCTTGCTTCCCTTCTTCTTCAAAACTCTTCATGAGACCGCTTTCGTCCGCTACCTTTTGAAGCAGACGTGAGAACAAGAGTCCTTCAGTGTGCTCGATATATGCTTTCCAACGAGCAAAAAGGTCTGAGAATAACTGTATCGCCTTAATCTTTCCTTCACGCAACTCAGAATCATCCGATTTTAAAACACTCGCTATCGAAAGAAAATCGCGTCCGTCGCGTAAGGCGGCTTGTTTCCAGCGCTCGAGTGTCGTATCGCCGATGCCGCGCGGTGGGACATTAGCTACTCGTTCGAGTGCGAGACTGTCAAAAGGATTAGAGAGGAGTCGAATATAGGCAATCACGTCCTTAACCTCTTTGCGTTGATAAAATTTCAAACCACCCACCACCCGATAATGCACCGATCGACGCAGCAACATCTCCTCAATCATGCGCGACTGGGCATTGGTTCGATACAGTACCGCAAAATCTTTCGGCTGCCGACCCTTCTCAGTTATATCTTTTTCAATAGTCTGAGCCACAAAACGAGCCTCTGCCTCTTCATCCTGAGCGGGACACAAAGTAATACGCTCGCCTTCTTTGAGATCGGTCCAGAGCTTCTTACGCCGTTGATTCGCGTTATGGTCAATAATTCCCTGTGCGGCATCCAGTATAATCTGAGTCGAACGATAATTCCGATCAAGTGTAATCACGGCTGCTTCAGGATAGTCCTTTTCAAACTCAAGAATATTGCGGATATCTGCCTGTCTCCAGCCATAAATAGACTGGTAATCATCTCCAATCACAAACACGTTTTTGTGCTTACCAGAAAGAGCGGTCACCAGCCGATACTGCAAAAAGTTCGTATCCTGATACTCATCCACCATGACATAATGAAACTGCTCCTGATACCGTTCGCGTATCTCTCTGTGATTTTCAAGTAATTGAACGGTTAGTCGGATCAGATCATCGAAATCAAGCGACTGATTCTTCTCCAGTGCCGCCTGATACCGTTCATAAAACTTCGCTGCTAACTCCTCGTAATAGCTACCTGCCTGAAGTGTCAACTGCGCTGGGGTGAGAAGCTGATTTTTTGCTCGAGAGACCGCTTCCATGAGCGAACGAGGTTTAATTTGCTCCGTGTTCATCTCAAGCTCTTTCATGACCCTCTTCGCGAGTGTCTGCTGATCCTGATCATCGAGTACCTGAAAACTTGTACTGTACCCAAGTACTCCGATATCTCGACGAAGAATCCTCGAGCACAAACTATGAAAAGTACCGATATATTGAGGCATACGAAGCGAGATGCCTGTGTTTTGAGACAACAAGGCTCCGATACGCTCCTTCATCTCGCCAGCCGCTTTGTTGGTAAAGGTTACGGCCAAAATATGCTCTGGTCGCACTTGTTTTTCAGCCAAGAGATATGCGATACGGTGAGTCAGTGTTTTCGTTTTTCCTGATCCAGCTCCTGCCAAAATCAATACCGGTCCTTCGATATGAAGTACCGCTCGCATCTGCTCTTCATTTAAACCTTTTTCCCAAAAACGCATATTCTCTGAGTAAAAAACATGCCCTCGTCAACTCTGGGCACAAAGTGTATTGTACCAGTACTCACTCAGTCTATCAATTCGCATTGCTCATACTAAGAATTCCCTCTTTTGCCACTATTTGTCAGCAATACACGATTTCAGATACACTTTCCATATATCCGACGCTGAGAACTCTCTTTGCACAAAAACGATCTTACTTCTTTTCTCATGTCTATGACACACATCCTTCGTCGTATTATCCGCGCCATTGAACAGGAGCCCTTCTCTCTCCCCTTCTTTTGTGTTGCCTTCCTGGCTCTTATCATGTGCCGAATTGGTGTCGAAAGTTTTCTCGGATTTTTTGCTCCTCAATCACTTTCTTTCCTCTTTTTCGAATTTACGCATACCTTCCTCTTTTTTCTCACCGCCTTTTTCTTGCTCATTCCTGTCATTCAATTTGCAGGCGCTCGATCGCTCACAAGTGCCGCGCATCTGCTTCTCTTCGGTTTTCTCATTATTCTTACTCCGCCAGTCATCGACACACTCGTCTTTCAAGGAAGTAATTTTTGGAGTTTTTACAAATTTGATAGTCTTCAGGGTCTTCTGTTGAGATTTTTTACCTTCTTTGGAGATCGTCCGGATATCGGAATTACCTATGGGGTTCGCGTCGAAGTAGCGTGCGTCACCCTTGGAGTTGGAGTATACGCTTTTCTAGTTTCCCAAAAGTGGTTTCATGCCATCAAGGCAGCCCTTCTTACCTATACCGTACTTTTTGTTCTCGGTACTTTTCCCAGCTACCTCACGCTGTTGATTCAGGGATTTTCAAAAGGATTTTTCGCTATTAACGCCTCAGATATAGCCGGACTCTTCTTATCGCCTTCCGAGCTTTTTTCCCTCGATGCCCCTGATGTAAAAAGTACCCTGAATATCAAGATGAGTCTTTGGTACGCAAGCATACTTGCTTTTCTTTTCCCGATTTTTGTGTATTCTTCCTTTCGTTCTCTTTTCTGGGCTCTCTTCAACAATGTTCGTTGGCCACAGATATGGTATCATGGCGGGCTCCTCTTTCTTGGCGGGCTCCTTGCCTGGCATTTCACAGCACCCGTACTCCTCATCAATCATTTTCACATCTTAGCGGTCTTTCTTCTCACGGTAGCCGTCGGTTGTGCCTGGTTGGCTTCGGTGATTGTCAATGATTGTTTTGATACCAATATTGATATCCATACCAACCGCCACCGCCCACTCATTTCTGGCACCGTTGACCATTCTCTCTTTATCACGATTGGCTGGCTCTTCTTTTTTGCTTCCATTCTTTTTTCCGCTCTCGTGAGTTTTTCAGCAGCTCTCTTGCTCGCCTTGTACCAAGCTCTCGCCTGGATCTATTCCGCACCCCCATTTCGTCTCAAACGAATCCCTGGCGTTGCGACATTCATCGCCAGCGCCGCCGGACTCATAGTCCTTCTCATCGGCTTTCTGATTATTTCCCCAGAGAACAGTTTTTCTTTCCTCCCCTCTTCACTCCTCTTTTTTCTTTTTATTGCCTACGCAGTCGCGCTTCCACTGAAAGATTTTAAAGATATCGAAGGTGACCGAGATGACCATGTCCACACCTTCCCAGTGCTTCTCGGTGCAAAAAATGCCCGCCTTGTTTTTGGGAGTATACTCTTCCTTCTTTTTATCTTAAGCGTCTTCGTCCTCCATATTCCGAGAGCGTTCCCATTGGCCATTCTCTTTGGAGGAGCAAGCTTCTTCCTCTTGCAAGCTGCTCGCAAGCAGCATACCTGGTGTCGCTATGACCGCCTTCCGCTTCTCATCCTTGGTCTCATTACCGGATATGGTCTCTCGCTCCTCTGGTTCATATAGCGAAACCAGCCAACATGGTTTTACATTCCCGGAGATGCGTCAATTTCTTTGGCGACAAGATCAGCTAGGGCTCTCCACTGCGCTACGGATAGTTCTTG
>JAUPUC010000027.1 GCA_030917745.1 Patescibacteria group bacterium
CTCATAGGGTGTACCACATCTGGGGCACTTTTCATCTTCGGTAGTTTCTGGATTTTGTGAAAGAACGGCACACACGGTATTCTCCTCTGAAGATATGCTTGGGAATCTGCCAAGTCAGTATTTCTTTTTTTACTATACCACGGATACGCGAACCGTTTCTCCATTATTTGAGAACGGAAAATTGCTTTATGCATGGTGACCGGTTTCGTCTCCGGTTCGTCGGTCGTGGAGGTAGATAGGCATTCTTAATAACGCCTTATTCTATCCTTTCGTTCGGCCATGTTCCCAAGATCATCGTGGTTGCCTTCCTTCGTCCCTGAAAAAGGAATCGGGCTGGTTCGCCGCGAAACCAGAAATTATTTTTTGTTTCGATGATAAACAATCCTTTCCCTGAGTATAGTAGCGAGGAGCTGTACTTGAGTGGCGAATCCGTCGATGGGTCGAAAACCATGAGTTGACCGTTGATGCCCAGGACTACATTATCGCCCCAGCGCGATCTGTAGAGACCTTCGTACTTATTTATTTCTATTTTATTGCTTTGTTTTTTAAGAGCATGAAGTCTATAGATGGTTTCAAAAATACCCTTATTGAAAAGAGCAGCGTTGGCGTCTATCGTGTTGCAAAGAACAATCACGCCGATTTCATTTTCCTTGTCATATGAAATTTTTGTTGAATATCCTGGAAAGCTCCCGCCATGGCCGAAAATTTTTCTCTTCTCGATTTCTTCTATGCGTACACCGAGTCCGTACTGCTCTCCCTCTTCGTTTATCGGAAATTCTCCCTTCATCATTTCTTGCTTTGATACTTCAGTAAGGATCGTGTTGCTGGTCTTGGAGGAAAACAGTGCGGGTAAGTATTTGGCCAAGTCTGGTACATTGGAGATGAATCCTGTAGCGGGAGTATAGGCATGGGTCTTGATATGAGCAAAAACTTCCCTCTCACGTTCGAGGATGATCCGGCCATAACCGTTGGACAATTCCTTTTTGGTCGTGGTTGAGAAATCTGGAAACGTATTTTTCAGGGCCAGTTTGTCTAGAATGTTTTTCGAAATGTATTCATTATAACTTACACCTGAAATTTCTCGGATAATTTCTCCGAGCAGGGCAAAGCCGAAATTGGAGTATTTGAATCCAACCGAATGCTGGAAAACCAGCATATTGTTCGACACTGATGCTTGAAGTTGTTTGTGATTCGGAAAATGGTCATCGATCCAGTGGGGTGTCACGCCATCCCTGAAAACGCCCGAAGAATGGGAGAGGAGCTGTCGCACGGTAATATCTTTCGCTTGGATCTTCTTGTTGTTCGCCTGAAACCAAGGAAGATATTGTGTCACCGTGTCATCGAGTTGGAGTTTCCCGGATTCGACGAGCTGGAGAATAGCCACAGCAGTAAAGGTTTTTGAAATAGAGGCGATTCGGTAAGTTGTCTCTGGAAGTGTTTTTTTCTTCCGTTCCATGTCAGCCCAACCAAATCCCTTCTGGTAGACCAGTTTGTTTTTATAGACAATACCGACCGACAGTCCGGGAATATGGCTCTTTTGTATTTTGTGAGGCAGCCAGGCATCCAGAATTTTGGCAGCATTCTTTATGGTCGTGGCACTGATATTTTTTGTCGAAGTTTGCATAAGTGGGTAAGTTACAGATTATTACATATGGTAAATCTGAATGTGAGAATTTTGACCTCTGTATCCGGTTTGACCTGGTCGCCATAGTATTTTCGGAATGTCTGATACATCTCTTCTTCGGAGGAGAATCTCTCATGTCCGATCCAGTCCGCCTCCTCGAGAGAGCCAAGCGTTTTCTTGTGTAGGGAGGTGACGATGGCCGTTCCGAATTTCTCATTCGTTTCTTTGTTTAGGAAGACAATCTCATCGCCTTCTTGAAGATCTTTGTCATCGAATAATCTCCATGTGGATGTTTTTTCTCCGGCGAGTATCTGCTGTGCGAGATGTGGAGTGAATTTGAGGGTTTTCATAGGTGTTTATTTCAGTGCAGCACCAGTATAGCATGGTCGATTTTGAATGGGGTAAAAAGAAAACGACCACCTGGGGGGTGGGCGTTTTGTGTGCCCTTGTTAGGGCATTGGCGGTCTTCTGTTCAGCAGAGCCGGGCGTATTCCCAGGCAATGGTGAGTACCTCCCATTGACGCCTGTACAGCTTGTATCTCACTTGGACGCCCCAGAATGCTCGGACACGAAAGTGGTTCACGCGCCACCGGCTGAGTGGCCCTTTGTTGCCGGCGGCTTTTTGTTGCCTGACTACCTGGCACACTTCTGCGAGCTCGCGCTCTTGTTCAAAGTAGCGGTGCCCCCGTGGAATGATCATATCTTCCCCGCAGTACCAGCGATTCTCGAACGGTCCTGGATCGACCGGTTTGTCGAGCGGCGCTGGTTCGGGTAACTGTACATCTCCGAAGACGTCCTTGTCGTACACTTTCATTTGCTTCTCCTTTTTCAAATGAAGCCGCTGTGCTGCACAATTAGTTGGTTTGGGCCGCGCAGGTATCAGTAACCTCGATTGTCCAACCGGACCAAAAGTTGTAGGTAACGGTCACCTTCCATAGTCCGGCGACAGAGAAAAACACGTTGATACGGCTTTCACTGAGAACTTGATGTTCATCGGTTCCCGACTCCGCATTCAGTGCTAACGTCAAAATCTGATCATAGGTGACCCGGCACCAGAATTGCCGCTGACGTCTCGGAAAGATATTCAAGAGACGAAAACAGTCGATGTATTTCAGTTCTTTTCCCTGGTACCCTGGAATTGGATTTGCACTCGGGACATCAGACCCGAGGTATGCTCGTATTCTCATTTCCTTCCTTCCTCCTTGCCTGTGCCGATAGAAATTTATCGGACTGAACATTATAGCACGTATATATTTTAAAGTCAATATTACGTAATGTTTCAACACCTTTGCATCACCTGTATACCAGGTATGCAGAGTAACACTACCAGTCAAGGATCAATCCTGGTTCTGGTTAAGATGATTCATGCTCGGTCCGGGCTCGCATTTTCTTTTTCGCTGATTCCCAAGCCATCCAATATTCATCTTCATTGTCAGGGCATATCTTCATACGCCACTGAAACAGTTTTTCTCCCAAGCCGGTTTTTTCAGCAAGAAGAAACTCCTTCCGTTCCGCCAAAAGATGCCTCGTATGGAGCACTTCCTGATCGCCACCATTTCCCAGCCGACCTTTTTTGGTATTCAGCCACGCCTCCTGCAACTCGTGTTCTACGACAAGGGGAACCAATGCTTCGTAGGATTCTCCGTCGACATGGAACGCGTCTTTATTGATACCTATTTCAAGATTTTCAACGAATCTTTCTAGGGTGCCATCCTGGTTTGCTGCGACTTGACTCCAGCAATATACCGTTAAGCCTGTGTCGATTTTTTCCTGGTTTTCTTCTTCAGTCATCTTGCATACCCACTCACTGAATTCAGCGGCATTCATGTAGCGTATTCTTGGTTTGGCCATTTCGAAAAAGCTCTCCTTTGCAGAGCGCATGTCGCCTTCGATCTTATGGGGCGGCTGGACGTAGGATGATTCTGGGAATCTAATCTCCATGTGTTTATTGTGCTTTCATTGGATTTATTTTCGTGTATGTCTGGATTATCACTGTCTTCAATCCAGCATTTCTCTCAGTTGATCAAATGAGATTTCTGGGTTTGCCGCGTATCCCGGGTGTTTTCAGTACATTGCCTCCCGGATAGCCTCCGTATCTCCAGAAGGTATGTCTCTCATGAGTGCTCTGAGGATATTGGTGGTATTCGTTTCCTGCGCTTCCTTTTCCCGTCTTTCATCTGCGCTCAGATCTAACAAGACGGGATAGTACTCGATGGCATATTGGGGTCCCAGCACATGATCGAATACGAATTTCGTGCGCTTCAGATGAAAATCCGAGGTGACGACCATCACCTGTTTCCAGTCATTTTTCTCCAGGTAATCAATTTTTGTAAAGAAGGCGTTCCCAAGGGTATCTTTGGATTTTTCCTCGATAAAAATGTCCGTTTCTGGCACACCGAGCATAAGGGCGTATTCTCTCATCGCAGATGCCTCGGATCGGAAGGGGATTTCTCGCGAATCGTCTAACCAGAAACTGTAATTTCCAGACATGACAATATTTTTTGCCAGCCCCTGTGTATACAATTGTACCCCTTTTGAGACTCTGAGTTTTAGATTGTCAGGAAGCAAACCGTCCTGATTGATTCCTGACCCAAGTATGATGATGGCATCGATCATAGATTTTTCGGGGTTTATCGAGGGGGGTCAGAAATGCGGATTAAAATAAAAAAGATGAGGGAAGGATTGAAGCAATTTGATACTATCTGGCCTCAAGGTGAGTTTTGAGTTTAGCGATGGCCTCTTCCACTTTTTCGAGATTTCCTTCGGTCTTTAGATGCTCTCGGGCGTACTCCATGATCGGCCGGAGGGAAGGAGTTTTCTTTCCGAATTGTTCTACCATCCAATCATAGCGGGGAAACACCCAAACATGGAAATGGTGTGAAGTGTCTTCTTCCTGGACGAGATAAACCACATCGATATTGAGAGCTTTTCTCATCCCAGCTCGTACTGCAGTAAGAGTATTGATAAAATCTATTTTTTCTTCGTCAGCAAACTCATCAACGCTTTGCAGGTGCCGTCTTGAGGAAATGATGATAAATCCAGGAATAGGAATCTCAAAATCTTGATGAGCG
>JAUPUC010000034.1 GCA_030917745.1 Patescibacteria group bacterium
ACCGCCAGAAAGCCCAAGCCGATAATCCCAACGGAAAAAATCAACTTGGCTATTAATCCAGAATTCGGAAAACTCTGCACCAGCGGCTCAATAGCTCTCGCGGCATCCGCAGCCGAGTCAATTTCCAATATCCCATTTTTAAAAAGTGTTGATGCACACGCAATCACGATAAACCAAGCGGTCACGCTTGCGAGTGTCATTCCAACGAAATTATCAATTCTCAAATTACGGAGAAAACGCTTGGTTGGCTTGGGCTCCTCGCCAATTTTTGATTTATTGTGCTTGGCAATTTCTTCCTCAACAACCTCAGAGGTGTCCCAAAAGAACAGATAAGGCGAGATAGTTGTTCCCAGCACCCCCACAAAAATATATATCATCTCGGAAGTAATTTTCGACGGCAGAGTAAACGTGGAGCGAAATATTTCCACCCAATCCTGTCCAACCATAAAGACAGTGATTGGGTACACAAGGAGGGTTAATGCCAACCACTTCAGTATCTTGGAATAGGTCTTGTAATTCACGAACACCACCAAAAGAATAATGAGGATTGCAAAAAAAATCGCCAAAATCGCGAATGGGACATCGACAAATAATTGCGCGGTCGCAGCCATCGCCCCCAAGTCGGCACCGATGTTAAGCGTGTTAGCAATCACAACCAATCCGACTGATAGATAGAGGAGCTTTTTGCTGTAATGTTCTTTAATAACCGCGGCCAAACCCATACCCGTAATGGCTCCTATACGGGAGCAACTCTCCTGAACAGCGAGTAGAATAGGATAAATAAAAGGAAATACCCAGAGTAAACCAAAGCCATGTGCCGCTCCGGCCTGCGAATATGTCGCTATACCCGACGGGTCATCATCGGCCGCTCCGGTCACGAGTCCAGGTCCCAAGACACGCAGAAAACGATTATACCGCTTGTAATTCAATGCGCTTTTTCCAAAATGAAAGGCTTGTCGTTCTCTTTTTTTCAGCCCACGCCGGAAATTTTTTTCTATCGCAAAAAAACGATTCACACGTGTCAAATTCAAAGAATAATCTCTATTTCTCTTTTTACTATACCACAAATAATCATAGTGCCATCAACGAGTTTTCATTAATATATCCTTCTCCGCAACGCAAAACGCTGCTTCCCTGAGAGCAGCGTCTGCGTACCATTCTTGTGACATGATTCTAGTAAACGACTAGTATTCGATATAGCGAACTACGTCTGCTTTCTCACGCAAATCAGCAATCAATCTTTGTGCTTCCGTACTAAACTTCGTCGATTGCAGCTGGTCTCGAACCTGATTCTTCAGTTCAGCGGCATTCATGTTTTTTGTCGGAGCGAGTTTGTTCTCCTTCACATACTGCTCAATCTCTTCATCACTCACTCTCATTTTGTCGCCCAATATGTGTTCAATCTGCTTTTTCATCAGAATCTGCTCCAGCAGGTCTTCCCTGGTTACACCCTGTTGTGCCAGCGCATCATCGAGTGTCCCTCCCTGCGAGACAATCTGCTCCTCCGTCTTTTTGAGTTCCGCGTCGATATCTGCTCTCTTAATGACAACCTTCAATCTGTGCACTTCATCAGTGATCAGTTTTTTCATAATCATATTCTCGAGCACCTCTTTGCCCCCCTGCTTCTCAAGCTCTTGTATAACACTCAAACGACTCACCGGACTTCCGTTCACCAGAGCAGCCATGAACCACGACTTCTTTTCAAAGTACACATAGACTCCCATGCCAATCAGCACTACAAGTAAGATACCCCCGACCAACATTCCTTTCTTCACCTTCGACACCGAAGACAACACTTTTTTCAGTGTCGTTTTGCGTATCTTCCTCGCTGTTTTTTCAAAGGAATTTCCCCCTACCACATCTTCTTCCATACACATACCCTTAATAATTGCCAAACCATTGTAGCACGTCACCCGCAATACGGCTTGCCCTCAAAAATACTGCTCATCATAAAGGGTTCCTCTGTTCGCTCTCATCTTGTCACGGTTATCAGGGTGCTCCTCCCTCAGAGCACTCACTGCATTCCAAGAGAATTTTTGAGCTCTGTATTCTGTTTTTTGAGCTCAATCATCCGAAGCTCCCGATCGATCATCAGTGTATTCATTCTTTCGAGTTCATCAAGTTGTTTCTTCATCTCAGTAGTACGCTTCTGAACCTGGGCTTCGAGATCAGTTTGAGATCGCTGTATACTATCGGCGAGGACATTAAACGCATCCGCCACCACAGCAAGCTCATTGTTCCCAGACAGAGAGACTCTTTGACTCATGTCGCCTTTTCCAAATCTCCTTACCACTCCAGTAAAAACGACTAGTGGTTTAATAATGCTTCTCACCAGCAATCCATTGATTACCAAGCTCGCTATTACAAAAATACCGACTACGGACAAGAGAAGCATATTCGTACGAGCAGTTGTTTTTTCGGCTTTTTGATGGGATATCCGAATCTCCTCTTCCTCCATATCACGGTATTGCTTCAAGAGAGCAATAACTTCATTCTCTTGTGCGCGCAAGCGATTGATCTCTTGCATCCCTTCCGTATCCGATTGCGGATACTCACGCAAATCAACCTCTACGAGGAGAAAAAGCGCTTCTGTTTTGAGCGAAATCTCATCGATCAATTGCTTATCCTCCGACGGAATATTCGGAGCACCATAATCGATATCTCGCTTGAGTT
>JAUPUC010000061.1 GCA_030917745.1 Patescibacteria group bacterium
CCAACAAAAAGTCGGGGTGCCACACACAGAAAGCCACGCTCGCTTCCGACTCACGCTCTTCTCCTTCCGCTTACCCAGAAAAACCAAAAGACCCGGGAAATCCGGATCTTTTGGTTTTTTGAGCTGGGTAGCATCCGCAGTAAGAACTCATTACTTTGAAAAGGCTTGATGTAAGAAATAAAAAAGAGCTGGTCAGGCTCTTGTTGTTTTGTGACCATGAGCACAGAACCTAGCGGTTCAGATGCTCGAGAAGCTTGTCGATGGTTGCCCGATGCCCCACCTGCGACTCCGCAAGTGTCAGAAGCCGCTGCTTCGTGTTCTCGACTTCCGCCCCGGTCAAGAAGTCGTACGCGGCCACCCGTTTGTCCTGCTGTCCGTTCATGCGGAAGTAGACGCGATTGGTGCCACCGCCAGACATGGGCAACGCGGCAGCCGGGCAGGCCTCGAATTCGAAGAGAAACTGTCCGAGAAGTATGGGCGCCGCCGTGATGGTTCCCATGCTGAAGTGATCGATGTAGTAGACCACGCGGACGCCAGCCGAAGCGTCATTCAGGTAGGTGAAGCTTTTGGCGCCCTCTTCGTTGAGCGTGATGGCGAGCCAACCGCCGTTCACGATGATGCGCGCCATGCGAAGCGATTCGACGGGATCTTTCGACCCCCAGATCAATTCGCTTGGCGGTTGATTAGTGGTAGATTCAGCCGAGGCAATGACGCGACGCGGATCACCCAACTTGAATTCTTGGACTGTTTGCATGATTCGTAGCCTCCATGTAAAGTTGCCATTTGTCCGAATTGGACTGTGTAGAGTACTATTTTATGACCATTTTGTCCAATCCTCGAAATATTTCGATACCTTTGCATCGCCGATCCTAAAGCCATATAGCTAGAACCAATCAAACAAGCTGTTTCTTAAAATGACACCAAAAATATTCCATTTTATCCAAACGAAAAAGGCTATTGAAAGCCTTAGGTGCGTAGTTGTGATTGTTTTATCGAGTAAGAACCGAAAATAGATTTCACTAGAACCATAATTTCGATGTTTTCGCGTAACCGCTGGGTAGCTTATACGGTTAGAGCTGAATCTAAACGGAATAATTTACATGTAACATAATTTATAGTATATTTAACATATGTGACATATTGACTTATTTGTACACATATGTTAACATTATATACATGAGTATGAAAAACTATCAAAACGACGACCTCCTTTCGACGACACAGGTAGCTGAAATTCTCGCTATCAGCCGTTTTGCTGTATTCCAAAGAATAAAGAGGGGAGCCCTTCTTGCCAGAAAGATTGGTAGGAATTACGTTATCCGTTATGGCGATTTAATAGGGAACCTCAACGAAAGGGATAAACGAATAATCGAACAAGCCGTCAAACAGGCTATTGAAGAATACGGTGAAACATTCAAGTTGCTTGGTAAGGAATAGCTATGAAGTATCTCTCAGTTTCTGAAATAGAATATGTAGCCCATACACTTGCCAAAGAGTTAATGTCTTGGAATGAGCCTATCCCTGATTTTCAAAGCAGATATCCAAATAAGCTCGAGGCTTGTTTAGCTGCTCCTCGACAGACCTTTGATAAAAAACAACTCTATCCAAGAATTTATAGGAAAGGATCTATTTTATTTTATCTTATAATCAAAGATCACCCTTTTCAAAATGGAAACAAACGCATAGCCATCATGACGTTATTGTATTTTCTTCATAAAAATGGGAAATGGTTAAAGATTGATAACCAGCAACTTTATAATTTTGCTAAATGGATAGCGGCAAGTGACCCAGCCGTCAAAGAACAAGTATTGGGAGCTATATATGAAATTTTAAGAAAATATTCCATTAACCAAAATCTTTCCAGCTAAAAAATCACTCCGGTTGGAGTGATTTTTTGTTTAGTGAGCGAGTAACGGGAGTCGAACCCGTATCCTGTCCTTGGCAAGGACATATAATAGCCGCTATACGATACCCGCCTATACTTCGCTTCGGCGGGGTAAGCCCGCTGAGGCGCTTTTAATATTCTCTCTTTTTCAACTGTCTGTGGGACTGGTTGGGATCGGACCAACGACCAAGCGGTTATGAGCCGCGCGCTCTACCACTGAGCTACAGTCCCATCGTCAAACCCGTCTGTGCCGGAGGGCAGGATTGAACTGCCGACGCAAGGATTTTCAGTCCTTCGCTCTACCACTGAGCTACTCCGGCCTCTCTCTATTATCCACACCTGATACAAAAAATCAACTCTCGAAACACCAAATATCAGATCCTCAAGGAGTTTCTGTGGGCAATAGAGGACTCGAACCTCTGACCCTCTCGGTGTAAACGAGATGCTCTAACCAACTGAGCTAATTGCCCTAAGAAACTGTTCAATGTCTCACCGCAATATACACACCACTACTTGTCTCATAAAACGTCCGGATTTCGGTCGAAAACCTCTCAAAGCTCGTCAGGTTATCTCGATAGCCCTGCTCACTTTTTAAAGTTTTCACCTCGAAATCCGAACATTTTCTTGAGACATGAGCTGTTGAACCGTTTCTGAAAACTTCTCTTTCAATGCTGTTTATTGTAAAGGATACCGAGTAAAGAAGAAAGCTGGCTACCCTGAGAGTGAACCAGCTTTCTTTCTTGTGCCCAAGAGAGGACTTGAACCTCCAATCCCTTGCGGGAACTAGCACCTCAAGCTAGCGCGTATACCAATTCCGCCACCTGGGCTTGCGAAAAGGGCTCTCCCTTTTCTCTCTTTCTATTCTACCACGACATCGCTCACGGCTTCCACTGTTTCTCCCTTCTCTTCTTTTCCTTCAACAGGGATCACGATGCTTTTGAGCTTCACTTCCTTGAGTTTCTTCGAAAGCACTTTAACCGACTTGTCACGAACAAAATACAACTTCGCGCGACGAGCACGAGTACGCTTGACGAATTCGATACGGTCAATTTGCGGAGAATACAGGGGAAGAACCAGTTCAACACCCACGCCAAACGAAACCTTTCGCACCGTGATAGTTGGAGAAGAGCTCTGTCCACCACGCAAGGCGATCACGGTTCCCTGAAAAGCCTGCAAGCGCTCCTTGCTCCCTTCCTTGATCTTTCGAAAAATCTTCACGACATCCCCAACATGGATATCGGGAAATTGCTTCGTATCACGAATAACTTTATTAAAAGCAATAAGCTCCTGATGCATAGCCTTACAACAAAAATCAATTTAGCAAATTCTCCACGACAGACGAAATCACGGTTTCAACCGTGATTCCAAGGTCTCACTAGCATAACCAATTACTTGGAAGCCGTCAAGCCCACAAGAAGGTCGGCAAAGTCTCTAGGCAACGGTGCCTCAATATCGTACATTTTCCCAAAAAGACTGAAAACAAGCCGTCCGGCATGAAGCATAGGCCGCAGCGCAAGAGGATTACTTGGTTTTCGGCGAAACCCATACAGCCGATCTCCGACAATTGGATGTTGTAGAGCAGAAAAATGTATTCTGATCTGATGTGTTCGACCAGTTTTTGGCTTCACCTCGACAAGATCATAATTCTCGAATCGCGTCAGCAGTCGAAAATGAGTCAGTGCGGTTCGCGCTTCAGCATCACTGGTTGCACGACGAATGGAACGTTTTTCGCTATGCGGGATGCGCGTGATTGGAAAATCAATACTCCCTGATTCCTGAGTCAAATGTCCTTCCACAAGGGCAAAATAGGTTTTTTCTATTTCCCGTTCTCCGAAAAGACGTTTCAATTCGACGTAAGCCACTTCTGTTTTGGCTATAACCAATACTCCGGAAGTTCCTTTGTCCAGACGATGGACAATACCTGGACGAAGAACATCCTCTCCTACATGGGCAATTTGTGGACAATACGTGAGCATCCAGTCAACAAGCGACACATCGTCTTCTTCTACGGAGTGAGTCAAAAGGCCAGCCGGTTTGTTGACGAAAAGAACAACCTCATCTTCATAAAGGACTTCTGGGGTCAGTGATGGTGTGAATTTAGGCTTTTGAGGGGACTGGGGAAAGACTACTCCAAGAGAAATGGTATCATTCATGAGTATTTTTTTGTCTGGTTTCCTCACCTTTGTACCGTTATGCACGACTTGTCCACACAGTATCATCTCCGTAATCATGGCCCGTGAGAAAGTACCTGGATTCTCTTTCTGTAAAGAAATAGCCAGAAAATGATCCAGACGCATTCCCTCGTCTCGATGTTTCGCTTTATACACCCTGATATCTTTTCCCAATTCCATGTTCAGCGCTCTACGATATAATCCCTCTATTCCTGAGAAAGAGAAATTGATTATACCAGATAATCTTCTTCCTGTACAGAGTGGTTCCTCGATACTTCTGTACGTCTCATTGGAGCGTGAATTTTTCTGTTGGACACTCTGCTTACCCCGCTTCTTTGCACCACCAGAAACAAAGAAATTGCCTCTTTTTTCCGGTACTCAAATACACTCTTCTTGTGTGTCTTGTTTGTTCATTCATACTATATCTAGTTTATTATCCTTGCCAATTCCTTATTCTCTCGTATAATATGAGACACAAAATGAGCTTCTTTTCAGGATGTTTGACAAGAAAAAATCAGAGCGGTACTCTACGAGAACCTCTTAAGAAACTAAATAAAATCCTATGCAAAATGATATGTGTTGTGGCGGAGAATGCGGCGAAAACGTCCTCCCGATTATCGGCCAAGAAATACCCGAAATCCATTTTGAAATGTTTCATCAGAAGGCATTCAAAAAAACCAGTTTTTCCGAATTTCGAGGAAAATGGATGGTACTTTTCTTTTATCCAGCTGATTTTACTTTTGTTTGTCCAACAGAACTTGAAGATCTTGCTCATCACTACGAAGAATTCCAAAAAATGGGGGTTGAAGTTTGTGGTGTCAGCACCGACACTGTCTTCACCCACAAAGCCTGGCATGACCACTCTCCTGCAATTGCCAAGGTGCACTACCCTCTGATTGCTGATCCAACGAGCTTAATCACTCGCTCATTTGGAGTATATATAGAAGAAGAAGGTTTGGCTCGTCGAGGGACATTCATTATCGATCCCGATGGAATTCTGCAGGCCTATGAGGTACATGCTAATAATATCGGCCGGAGCGTCACTGAGCTGATTCGAAAAATAGAAGCCGCACAATTTGTACGTGAACACGGAGGAGAGGTATGCCCCGCTAATTGGAAGCCAGGTGCGAAGACACTTACTCCTGGTATCGAACTTGTTGGAAAAATTTAGTGCGTATGACTCCTTACACACCAAAAAACTTCTCTTCACTCCTCGGGATGCAGGGATTGTCTGATACTCTCCTCTCTAATCACTTCACCCTCTATGAAGGCTACGTGAAGAATGTGAATGCCCTTCTTGAACTCCTCCCTACTAAAACACCTGGTACGCCAGAACATGCCGAATTAAAGCGTCGTTTCGGATGGGAGTGGAATGGTATGCGCCTTCATGAGCTCTACTTTGAAAATCTCAGTCAAACAGAAAACACTCAGGGTCCTTCAGCCGCGCTCAAAGAAAAAATGACTGAATCATTCGGGAGCCTTGAGGCCTGGTCTGAAGATTTTTTCGGAATCGCACTCATGAGAGGTATCGGCTGGGTGGTTTTAACCCAAGATGAACACACCGGACAACTCTTCAACACCTGGATTAATGAACATGACGGGGGATTCTTGGCTGGAGGCAAACCTCTTCTCGTACTCGACGTCTTCGAACATGCGTATATGACTGATTACGGTATCAAGAAAGCTGACTATGTCGCTCTCTACAAAACTCACATCAATTGGGATATTGTTTCACAGCGTTTCGTTTAGCGAAAAAGTCTGAGAAAAGATGTCTGAGATTCAAAATTCCTGTACTTATTTTGGTACAGAATACGCAGTTGTCTTCTTAATATATCCTGTTTTGCATCCGCAAGATAACCTTTAATGGCGTCTCGCTACGCTTCACATCTTATGCCTATCGAAAAAATCCGCCGCCGAGATGGAGAAATTATTCCTTTTGACCGACAGCGTATCGAGCGAGCCGTTGAGCTTGCCTGCGATGCCATTGGGGTCACGGACAAAGCGTTTATCCCTGAACTTACCGATGAAGTCATCAAAGATGTAGAGCGCGTCTACTCAGAAATCTTCGTTCATCGGGTACCTACAGTTGAGGATATCCAGGATATTGTTGAGCGAGAATTGGTGAAGTCGAATCGTTTTGATTTAGCGAAAACATACATCATCTACCGCGAAGAGCGTAAAAAGGAACGCGAAGAGCGTCATGAGCGGCTTGTACGTGAATTTGAAGAAAAAACTCTCAAGGTCACTAAGGCTGACGAATCAAAAGAATATTTTGACATCAAGAAACTCCGAATTGTCTTTGACCGAGCCGCAAAAGGATACGAGGAAGAATGCCGGTTTGAGGATCTTATGGATTCTTTCAAGAAGAATCTGGTGAATGACATCAAAACTTCTGACATCGAAACACTCATCGTCAAAACCTGTATTGATTTGGTCACTGTTGAAAATATCGCCTGGCAAAATGTCGCTGCCCGTATTCTTCTAGGCGGATTGTATAAGAAAGCCACTAAAAATCGAGGTCTTGCACAAAAAGATATCTACTCTGCTGCTGCCTATAAGGCACATTTTGATCATTATATTGAGAAGGGACTCTACTACAAAGATTTTTATCAATATTATTCTGAAGAAGATATTCTTGAGGCTGGCAAACATCTCTCAAAAGAAACAGATGAAAACTACGAATACACGACCATTGTTTCCTTTATCAAGCGCTACCTGCTCAACCCAAACAAAGTGATTCGTGAGTTACCGCAAGAGATGTATCTTTCTATCGCCCTCTTCTTAGCCATTCCTGAGAAAAAAGAGGGGAGACTTGCTCTGGCCCTCAAAATATATGAGCACTGTTCAAAACAGCGTATCTCTCTCCCTACTCCGACACTTCTCAACTCGCGCACTAACTATCATCAGCTTTCAAGTTGTTTCAAAATCAATGTTGACGATGATCTCCGCGGCATCTACCACGCCGTGGAAAATATGGCTCAAATTTCCAAATTTGGGGGAGGAGTAGGCGTCTATCTCGGAAATATTCGGGCACGAGGCAGCTCAATCCGTGGGGTCAAAGGCATGTCTGGTGGAGTAAATCCATGGGTAAAGGTAATCAATGATACCGCCATCGCGGTCAATCAGCTCGGTGCACGCCTGGGCGCTATTTCCGTCACACTTGATGTCTGGCATCTTGATATTTATGATTTTCTCGATCTACAAACAGAAACTGGAGATATTCGAGCCAAAGC
>JAUPUC010000057.1 GCA_030917745.1 Patescibacteria group bacterium
TGCATTACCGGTTTCAATGACAAATTTGTTCATCTTCCAACTGTTCACAAACAGAAGACTAACTCCCTCCAAACCAATCAAAAGAATAAAAATTGCCATGAGCATCTCAACCAAGGACATACCACATAACGACTTTCGTGTTGTTTTCTTCAAGAATCGCATAGGTTGGTTATCAAGTTCATTAAGCGACTGTCTCAATTCTCACCGCACAAGTAAGGCTTAAGATATTGCTTGTCGGCTCAAATCTGAAAATTTAGACAGTTACTAAGGAGTCAATGAAATACTCTTTTTTTCCAGCGTTGATCCCACGATGGTCACCGTATCCGTACTTGAAGTAAAACCAGCAGCGCTCACATCGATATCATAGGTACCAGCGTCCAATGCCGTCGAATTCACTGGAAAATAAGCCTGCCCATACGTATCCGTCGTAAGAGTGGTATCAAACCCGAGACCTGCATGATGCAGCCTTACAGAAGCCCCAGAAAGAGGCGACCCATCAGCAATATTACTCACAGTGATAAGAGCCGAAGCGAAATTTTTCTGCGCCAAAATATATTTCACTGATTTGGAATCATTGGCAGCCAGATTGATAGTGTCTCGCACAGTCTCCTCGGGATCCAGTCGCAGAAACTCGTATTGTGCTATCTCGCTCGGATCAAGTTCAAGCGTATACTCTCCCGTGCTCCGATTCACAAAGTCCTCTTCACCCCCAGAATCAGTAACCGACGCCTGCGTAAAATCGTAAATAGATGCTCCCGTAGAAGCGTCCACCCCGATAACCAATCCTCCACTCAGGGTAAAATCTATATTAGGAAGAGCGGAACCAAAAGGATCCTCGGTCTGGATTTGCAGATCTGAAGTATGATCAATAATCAGAGTTGCTGCCGTGAGACTCCCCGCCACTACCGATGCATGTACATTCGTTGGATTAAAAATTGAAATCGGGTACGGATCATAAGTCATATTTCCATAGTAACCACCCTTACTCACCGAAATATGGTAACCCTGTACCGAGGCTGGTGCACCAGGGAACATAAGATTACCACTCGCGTCAGTCGCAGCAGTAACATCAATATTCGGAACGATACTATTATTCGTAATACGGACCGAAACATTCGCCACACCGACACCCGCCGTACTCAGTGTGTTCACCGAAAGAATACCCGTGCCGGCCGCGACTGATTCCACTCCATCCAAAGAAAAAATGGAAGTCATATCAACCGTCTCGCCATCACTGGCGCCTCCCCACGAAACAGTAATCGTTACCTTTTTGTAGTCATTGGGCGCAATGTCGGTCCCAGCCACAAGCGTACCATCCGTTGAATCATCCACGAATTGCACCACCGTATGGACCGCGTAAGTCGTGTTATTCGCATTAATCGTTTGATTCTCAGCGAGGGTACCGGTTGGTATGCCAGTAGTCGTTCCAATATCGTCAAAAATCAGACTCCGAACAATTTCCATTTGCTGATTTGCGAGAGCACTCGCACCGAGTCGATACTTTGCGTTGGCGATATGCTGGGTGCCAAGGCTCCATGTCTCATAAAATGTCAAAGTGATAAGAGACACGATAAACAACACAACCATAGCCTCAATGAAAGTAAACCCCGATATTCTTGTCTGACCAAATATAAATCGTCTCATACGAAACAACTTTCAAAATTACTTGATATTTTCCATCACGCTGTACATAGGTGTCAGCATTGCTACCGCAAAAAATCCGACCCCGCCACCAATCAAAATCATCAGTACCGGCTCAATAATCGATGACATGTTTTTCGTAATCTGTGAAACTTCCTCCTCATAAAATTCAGCTAATTTCCGTAACACCATTTCTGTTTTTCCTGTTTCTTCTCCAACCTGAATAATCTGCGGCACCAACACCGGGAAAATATGCGGGTAGCGAAGAACCACCGTACTTAAATCGACACCTTTTTGAATCTCCACAATGGCTTCGTCCAAAGCGTCTCGGTAATATGAATTCGAAAGGGTCTTTTTGACAATCGTCAAAGAATCAAGCACGGAAACTCCACTCTTCAAAAGTGAACTATAAATCCGAGAAAAACGAGCCGAATTCACTTTGATAATAATATTCCCCACAATAGGCATATACAGAAAGAGCCAATCAAAAAATCGCTTTCCAACCCGAGTGGATGCGAAAAGGCGAATCCCAATAATACCGCCAAAGAACAGCACGACACTTATAATTGCATGCTCACGCATAAAATCACTCACTGTCATGATCAAACGCGTTGAAGCAGGAAGAGTGACATTCATGTCCTTAAAAACACTCGTGATACGTGGCAAAATGTACGTCAACATGAGAATACCAATGCCAATCATCGCAACCACAATCACCAGAGGGTATATCATGGCTCCCCGTACCTTTGAAAGCAACTCATGTTCTTTTTCAAGCTGCAAAGCTAAAATTTCCAGAATCTCCTCGAGATTTCCGGATATTTCTCCCACATACACCATGCTCGTAAAAAGTTCATTAAACACTTTTGGATACTTCCCAAGCCCTTCAGATAAGGTTTTCCCGGCCTGCACCTCATCATAGACATCCAGCAAGATTTTCTGAAAAGCTTTATTTTTGGTCTGAACAGAGAGGTTAGTCACTGCTTTTGAAACTGTCAGACCCGACGATACCATGACTGCCAGATTCCGAGTAAAAGTCATCTTTTCCTTCAATGGAACCGACACGAAACGATCAAGAAACCGCACCCGAACGACCGATGCTGTTTTCATCTCTTTCATTGACGTCACAAGGAAACCGGATGCGCGCAAATCAGAAGCCAACATGTGCTCATCCTTCGCTTCTTGTTCACCGCCTACTGTCTCACCGGTTTCGATATTTTTTGCTGTATAGCAAAACTTGGGCATATTTTTATATTCTGTTTTCGTTTTCTTTTTTTCAGTATACCACAAAAACACACTTCTGACTCCCTGTTCTGCAAAAACGTATGCATAAAAAATTACCGTCTCATATTAGGCAGAATCATTCTTCATCCTGAGAGAACCCAACCGATGCTTGAAGGCCTCATACACCCGAGGTCCCCGCGGTCGAGGCAAAAAGACAAGTGCATGATCAGTGGCCTCTATATAACTCCCCTCCCAACGCGTTTTCGGATTTCGAGCAATTTTTCCCTTCTGCCAAACTGCCAAGAGTGATTCAATATTCCATCGATCACACCAGCGTTCTAAAAAATATGCCCCTCTAGAAATATCCTTCTGATCAGAAGCGCTCCACAAAGTCGGAATCTCTGAGAGAGAAAAATTCGGCTTAAAACGAGCTATCCATCGATTTCGAAGCTCAAATCGCTGGAAAAGAGCGTACCGAAACAAAGGAATCATAAAACGATACTCATGCGCCGAGAAAAGATCCTGTGTGCCGATTTCAAGACTCGTATCCGCGACATAATAATTCAAACAAGCTCGATTCCGAACATGTTTCCCATGTCTCCACTTCCCCAAAAGAAATAAAAAACCAGTCAAAAGAACTCTGCCAGTCCATATTTTCCCTGCACGCAACACTACAAAAAGATCCCAATCGCTTTCGGTGTCTCCGTGTTTCATAGAAAGGCTCCCAGTAGCTCCGATAAAACGAACATACGGCACATACCGAATCAAACGGGCAAGTTGTTTCACTCGCTTCAGTTTAGCAACAGAAATTTTCTCTTTTTGGATTCGTTCTCGAACGAGACGTTCCTGGCCAGGAAGAAAATAGAAGCCATTAAATTCCTCTATTGTTCCATTCCGACACTCAACCCTAAGCGTTGTCAGTATCTCAAAATATGAAGATGATCGGGCATCCTCTGCAAGCGTGATAAGGTGCTTCCAAACTTCGAATGCCGAAAGCGGAAATTCAAGCACATCGTAATATGCAATCGTTTCCACCACATCTTTTGAAAGCCGGTACATAAGCAAATGGAATAAGAAATCAGACAGCAAGTACCGAGAAAAATTACTTCAAACCAACTTTCATCTCAATTTTCGAAATCCAAATCCCCATATTCCTTGGTATCTATCTCAAATCTTATATCGAGGAGAAACAAGAGTATTTCATGCGAAAACCGAGAAAAGTGTGAGGGCTATCGAGATACCCTTGCAAGCTTTGAGAGGTTTTCAGCTGAAATACTACAATTTTCACCGGTAAGCATTCTTTTTTGCCTTCCTGATGCGGTGAGATTTTGAAATAGATACTTTAGAGATACTTCCCCGTCACGCTCCGCTTACACGTTTTCAGTTTTTCTGGTTCACCCGAAAATAAGAGTTCCCCACCCTTCGCGCCACCATCAGGACCAAGTTCAATGACCCAATCAGATGCTCGAATCACATCCATATTATGCTCTACCACCAACACGCTATTCCCACGATCAACGAGGATTTCCAAAACCTCAAGCAAGCGCCGAACATCTTCAAAATGAAGCCCGATGGTTGGTTCATCAAGAATGTAGAGTGTTTTCCCTGTAGACTTCCGAGCCAATTCAGTAGCCAGCTTAATACGTTGTGCTTCACCACCAGACAAATTCGTTGCACTTTGTCCGAGAACGAGGTATCCAAGACCCACCTCCTCTAACACACGAAGCTTCTCCTCGATAGCCGGCTGATCCAAAAAGAATCGCCGCGCCTCCGAAACAGTCATCTTAAGTACCTGAGAAATATTCGTACCTCGATACTCAATAGCCAGCGTCTGCGTATTATAACGGGTTCCGCTACACGCTTCACAAGGCACATAGACATCTGGCAGGAGATACATCTCGATTTTACGTAGCCCGCCTCCCTGACAGATCTCACAACGCCCACCACGCATATTGAAACTAAAGTGTGTTGCTGAAAAATGCGCCTTCTTGGCCTCCCCAGTCTCCGCAAACACGTCTCGTATCAAGCTAAACACTCCCGTATAGGTTGCCGCATTCGATCGTGGGGTTCGACCAATGGGATCCTGATTCACGGTAATTACTTTATCAATACAATCCAAACCAGTAATTTTTTTGTGCGCGCCTGGTTCGGTTTTTGCTCGATAAAAATGTTTCGCCAGTGCTCGAGACAAAATATCATGAATCAATGAGGACTTCCCTGACCCCGACACACCCGCGATAGCAACCAACATACCAAGCGGAATCGCACAATCAATATTCTTCAGATTATGCTCCGTCGCTCCTTCAATAACGATATTCTCTCCATTCCACTTCCTCGATTGTTTCTTGGTAAATATTTGCCGATTCCCAGAGAGATATTCTCCCGTCAATACCTTTGATTTCATGAGTTTCTCCGGTGTCCCCGCAAAAATAATCTCACCCCCATCCGGACCAGCTCCTGGACCAAGATCGATAATATAATCCGCTTGACGCATCATAGCCACGTCATGCTCCACGATCACCAAAGAATTATTCGCCTCTTTCAAATCAAGGAGAGCCTGTATCAGGCGATCCGTAACACGACTATGCAATCCGACTGATGGCTCATCCAGAACATAAATAATGCCGGATAATCCTGATTTCATCTGCACAGACAAACGAATACGCTGTGCTTCACCTCCTGAGAGTGTGTCTGCTCCTCGACAAAGCTCCAAGTACCCAAGTCCTACCTTTTCTACCGCTTTCAACCGTGATTCAATTTCACGAAAAAGCGTGGTCAGTACATCCTGTTCTTTTCCGACACACACGATCTTACTCTTCAAATCCTTACAGGTACCGAGAAGTTGTTCGGTACTCATACTCACCAAATCTGACAAGGAGTAACCAAGAACAGTAACCGAAAGCGCTGCTGGCTTCAGTCGTTTTCCCTGACAGGCCGGACATATCTGCGACTGCATGAATCCTTCAATCTCTTGCCGCAAGTGATCCGATTTCGTTTCTCGATATTTCTCTTCCAAGAAACAAATCACGCCTCGAAAACGATGTCCGCCCGCCTGATTCTCTTCCTCCCCAAAGAGAATAGCCTTCATTTGTTTAGCTGAAAGTTTTTTCACCGGAACGGTCAAAGAAAAACGTAGTCGCTTGGCAAGAAGAGATATCTCATGCATTGGTCCATTCTCTTTCTGTCTTTCTCCATGCAGTTTACTCCATGGGCGAATAGCTCCCTCAGTGAGGGAAAGTGAACGATTGGGGATAATGAGATCTGGATCAAATTCAAGCGTACGACCAAGTCCGGTACACTTCGGACAGGCCCCCTCTGGATTGTTAAACGAGAAGTGACTCGGGGTATACTCCGGCAATCGAATGTCACAAACATCACATCGGTATTCATTATTATACACTGCCTGCTCTCCGCTTCCATTTTGCAACACCGTCAAAGTTCCTCTTCCAACCAGAAATGCCGTCGCAAGAGAATCCAACAATCGTTCTTTATCCGGACGGGCTTGATCGAGAAGCAACCGGTCAACCACAATATCAACTGGCCTTTCCTCAGAATGGGATGCAGTTGCGAACGCGTCAGCGAGAGAAATCATCTCCTGACCTCGTCGTATGCGCACGTATCCCAAACGCTCAACAATTTCGAGCGCCTCTTTTTCTGGCTTCTGATCAGTTTGCTGACTATGCGCTACAATCGCAATCGGCGTCTGATCAGGGAGGAGGAGCAGCTCTTCCATGACCTCCCTTGTCGTAATGCGCTCTAAAGCTTTCTGACACACCGGACAGTGCGGCATACCAAATTTTGTGTATAAGACACGGAGAAAGTCATACACTTCCGTCATCGTCCCTACCGTGGAACGAGGACTCCGTGACACGCTCTTCTGATCAATCGAAATCGCCGGAGAAAGATTATTGATAGCATCCACATCCGGCTTTTCAAATCCCTCCATGAAATGCCTGGCATACGAAGAAAGCGACTCAACATAACGTCGATTCGCTTCTGCGAATATCGTATCAAATGCCAGGGATGATTTTCCTGACCCAGACAATCCTGTGACAACGACCAACGAGTTACGCGGAATATCCACGCTCACGTTTTTCAGATTGTTTACCCGCGCACCTCTCACCTCAATCACCGACTTTTTATCTGCCATACGGCCCAAATATCATATGAAAAAAAATTCCGAACAAACAAGACTTCCTCTCTGTACCATGACAATATGCGATGTAGAGTATACCGTTTTTTAACGAGCATGTAAACCGGAAGCAAAAGACAAAGAATCTGCGTGTGCGACGAAGAGTGACTTGACTACCAATTACGAGAGAAGGGCTTGGCGGCGACGTTTCCGATGGAGAGCGAGAGCAAAACGATGCGCCTCCGCATTAGCCAGGAGTGCCTCACTCTCAAAGCGTTTTTGCAGACCCAGAGGACCAATCAGGTGGTCTGGTTGATGCCGAGCATTTTTCACCACTCCAAGTATCGGAATCGAAAGTCCAAAAGCATCCAACACACGCTTTGCCACCCCTTGTTGTACCAATGAACCATCCACCACTACAATTTCTGGAAATACCCATTCCGGATGCCCGAAACGACGTGTCAGTACTTCTTCGAGCGCCGAAAGATCATTCCCGCCATGCTCTCCGCGCAATACGAATTGGCGATAGGCATCTTTACTGGGGCGACCACGTTCGATAACGGTCATCACACCGACTGTCTCCTCTCCACTCAAATGCGCCACATCATAAGCTTCGATCCGATGTGGCTTCATCTCTTTGAGATCATCCTTCACAAGAGACACATCCTGAATATGAGAGAGAGCGAACAACTGCCGCTTCAAACGCGCCGCTTCCTCGAAACGGAGCGCGAGTGCTTCGTGGTGCATATCTCGTTCAATGCTTTTTACCAGAGTCTGTTTCTTACCCTCAAAAAAAAGCTCAATACGATGAATACTTTTTCGATACTCTCTCGCTGAAAGAGTGTTCACACACACGCCTGGACACAACCCTATCTGAGCCGAGAAACAGGCCTGACCAGACCCAGGCTCGCATGTATCACGAAACGGAAAGATCCGCCGCACTATCTTCATCACTTCACGGAGCGCTGTCCCTGCTGGAAACGGACCGAAGATTTTCCGCACTGGATCACAAAATTTCCCCTGCGCGAAATCCCGTCCCCGTACCACAAGAACCCGAGGAAAATCTTCATCGGTAATCACCACATGATTAAAACTCTTATCATCCTTTTCATCCGTATTGTACATCGGCTGATACTCTTTGATCAGTCGGGATTCTAACAACAATGCCTCGAGCACCGAATCTGATTCTCGATACGCGATGGTCTCTGCTCGCTCCAGCATCAATACGATCTTGGGACCGCGTGTCTCAAAGATATCCCCCGAAAAATAGCTCCGCACTCGATCTCGCAGTGATGTTGCTTTGCCAATATAGAGAATATCGCCCGCGGCATCCAAAAAGAAGTACACTCCCGGACATTCAGGCAAAAGCGCTGTTTCCTGACGCCACAAAGCAAGTGCATATTGAGTAGTCCACGGGGTCTTGAGCATAGTTGACTAAATAATAGATTAGTAGTATAATATAAGTAAGTTCATTTTGCAAGGAAGGAGTCATAAATGGCTCAAGATAAGCTTGCGTTCGGAAAAACCGAACTCAAAAACGCCGTGCTCGCCCTGCTCGACAGCGGGCAGGCTGCGGATTTCCGGGGTGCGTTTGCCATCGTCATGCGCGAGCGCGGCATCCGTTACGACAAGCCAAGTCAAAAAGAGACGTACAGCGTCCACTTCAGAATAACGGAACCACTCGTCACAAGGACGATCAAAGCTCGGAAATTGCCGAAGCCAAAAGCGAAGTGCCAGCAAAAAATATCAGCTCCCGCTTCTGAAGATTGGCATCGGCACGAATTCGCCATCCGCTTCCGCGAAGGGCAACTCAGCGGATTCACTCTAGATCCCTAATCGCCCGCCGCCCCACCAAGACCGCAGCCCACTCCCAAGGGCTGCATTTTTTTACTCAAAATACTTCCCCTCCAATCCATTCATTCTCTGACACGAAGAAAAAATCTACTGCTCCTCCTGCCCAGACTCAAGCAAGGAATACTCACGAAGCTCCTGCCGACGAATGGCGGCCCCTGGAAGCACTTCCTCAAGCAATTCCCAGAAACGAGGACTGTGATTGTGTTCGCGAAGATGACACAATTCATGCGCAACGATATACTCCGCCAGATGCGGCGGGAGAAAGACGAGACGATAATTAAATGACAGAGCTCCTCTGGCTGAGCAGCTCCCCCACCGCGTCCGCTGATTCCGAATAGTGATTCTGGTATACGGCCAGTTATTCTTCAAAAGAAAAATATCAAGCGAATGACGAACGACCTTGAGCGCCGCATCACGGTGTAGGAGAAATTGCTCACGAGCCGCCTCATCTGAAAGCCTGGGCATATGTCCTGCCGCACGGAATCGAGTCTGGGCATCAATAATCCATCCTTCCTGATCGACAAGAAAACGACGAATGAGCATGAGCGGCGCCAAACGCGGAGCGGTCACGGTCACCTGCCCATCATGTGCTACCGCCAAACGAAGATTTCGTAATCCACGACGACGCCGGATACGAATCACACCGCCAAAGCTGTCTCGAATCTCACTCATTTGCGCAGTGCCTTTTTCAAATACTGCCCCGTGTACGATCCCACCTTCTGCGCTACTTCTTCTGGAGTACCCGTGGCAACAATCTTTCCCCCACCCGAGCCACCTTCGGGACCAATATCAATGATGTAATCAGAAGACTTAATAAAATCCATATTATGCTCAATCGTCACTACTGTGTTTCCTTTCACCACCAAACGATCAAGTATTTCAATCAACTTTTTCACATCAGCATAGTGCAATCCAATGGTCGGCTCATCCAGAAGATAGATCGTTCGTTCGATATGCTGACGATACAGTTCTGAAGAAATCTTGACGCGCTGTGCCTCACCCCCTGAGAGAGTCGTTGCTGATTGACCAAGTTTGAGATATCCGAGACCAACTTCGTTTAATGTCTTCAGACGATCAGCAATGGCTGGAATTTCATAGAAAAACGAATACGCCTCCTCAATCGTCATATCGAGTATTTGAGCGATATGCTTATGTTTGTACTTCACCTCAAGTGTTTCCTTGGTAAAACGCTTCCCGTCACACACGTCACATGGCACGTAGACGGTCGGAAGAAAATGCATCTCAACCGCGATAAATCCATTGCCTTCACAAGTCTCACAGCGCCCACCGGGACGATTGAAAGAGAAACGACCGGCTCTCCAGCCCCGCACACGAGCCTCTTCTGTTGAAGCGAAGAGATCACGAATATGCGTCCAAGCACCGGTATAAGTTGCCGGATTCGAACGTGGTGTTCGTCCAATAGGAGATTGATCGATCAAAACCACCCGCGAGAGGTACTCGCTTCCCGTAAAACTCTTGCAAGAAAAAGTTTCATTCGACTTGTACCGCCGATCAAAACGAGCCTGCAGATTTTTGTGAAGAATATCATACAAAAAGGTTGATTTTCCTGAACCAGAGACCCCTGTCACGGAAACAAAGCGCCCTAATGGGACATCGACATTCATATCTTGAATATTGAAAAGCCGTGCCCCGCGAATTTTCAGCGCCCCTTTTTCCTTGTGTCGACGGATTTCGGGAACTGAAATCTTCTCCTCTCCTCGGAGATACGCGAGTGTCAATGATCCTGAATCATTTTTTTCTGCCGTCAAAAGATTTTCCAAGAAACCAGAGACGACCACTTGGCCACCATGCACTCCGGCCCCCGGTCCAATATCAACCAGATAATCACTCGCATAAATCGTGTCTTCGTCATGTTCAACAATGAGGATAGTGTTTCCTAATGCTTGAAGATTCTTCAGTGTCTCAATCAATCGGTCATTATCTCGACTGTGCAATCCGATGGTTGGTTCATCGAGTACGTACAATGCACCTACCAATTGACTCCCCAACTGAGACGCCAGGCGAATGCGCTGCGCCTCACCCCCAGAAAGCGTATTCGCACGTCGATTAAGTGTCAGATAATCCAATCCGACATTCAGAAGAAATCGCAAACGATTCCCGATTTCACGCAGCACCACCGATGCAATTTGTCGCTCACGCGGTGAAAGCTCCAGTGTTGCCAAAAATTGCTCCGCGTCACCCGTTGGCAGCGCGGTGATTTCAACAATATTTTTTCCACCAATCAAGATATGCAGAGCTTCTTCACGTAGACGAGATCCCTGGCAGGTCTCACATGGTTCATCACCAAACAGATGCTTCGTCCCGAGACCATTGCAAGCCTGACAAGCTCCATAGGGAGAATTGAAAGAAAAGAGTCTTGGTTCAACTTCCGGATAGGAAAATCCATCATACGGACACGAAAATCGAGAAGACAAAAGTGTCACCTCTTCACCCAGGATCACCTTGACGAGTCCATCGCTCTCTTCAAGCGCTCGTTCCACTGCCTCTGACAGCCGCTCTTCCGATGTTTCTGGAAATTGCTTAAACTCAATAAGTGGGACCTCATCCACAATCAAATCAATCTCATGCTTCTTATTCTTCGAGAGGAGTATCTGCTCACGCAAGCTGTGCCGTTTCCCATCAAGAAAAATCTCCGCAAAACCCTTATTGAGGGCAGCATAGAGGAGTTGATAATATTCACCCTTCCGTCCTCGTACCACCGGTGCTGTAATGATCAGGCTCCCCGAACGCTTCGTCTTGCGTACACGCTCACGTACCAATTCACGCATCTCTTCCGAGGAAAGCTTCTCAATTTTCCGCCCACATGTGAGACAATGTGGCTTTCCGATACGAGCGAACATCACCCGCAAATAATCGTAAATCTCTGTCACCGTCGCGACTGTCGAACGAGGATTGCGACTCGCTGACTTTTGATCAATGGAAATAGCTGGAGAGAGACCCCTGATTTCATCCACATCAGGCTTCTGCATCGTGTTGAGAAATTGTCGCGCATAAGCAGACAGCGATTCGACATACCGACGTTGTCCTTCAGCAAAGATGGTGTCGAAAGCAAGTGAGGATTTACCAGACCCCGATAAACCCGTAAGCACCACCATGCGATTGCGTGGCATATCAACATCAATGTTCTTCAGGTTGTGCGTCCGAGCACCTCGAACCTCAATCCATTCAGATGGAGTGTTCGGTGAAGGAATCTCTGGTACGGGCATTTTTTTTAACATGTTCATTTTGCGGTAAGATGATAATTTGCCCTGATATAGGCTCCCTGGAAACCAAAAAAGAGAGACTTCACATCCAACAATACCTATTTCGGCAGGCTGGTAACAATAGCATGCTTTGTGGAAATTGTCACCCTCTCCCTCCTGTTTTTTTGAGTGCTCGAAGAAATTTCACCTCATGCGGACGTTTCGGGTGGGCAACGATTTCAATCTGACCATCCGGTAAATGACGAACAAAATGACGAACATCGTCAATCCAGTCTGCGCTCACCAAATAGTCTGAGGTTGGGAGAAGCTGTGCTCGCCAAAGAATACGGTTCAGACCATGCAGCACGGACAAGATATTCTTCGCCGGATGCACGCGAATGTCACCCAAAATTCCTTGGGAACCGAAACGGATATACCCGATAGTATACTCTTCGGCTACCCGAAGAAACGAGGAGAAAAAAAATGGAAAGAAATGCACATGCTCGTGAGAATTCATGCCATCCGGCAAGCGACCGAATTTCTCCCGGAAAATTTCTATCTGCGCCTTCCACTCTTCCTCTACCCGCTTTGGCGCCAAGTCACCACGTAGCACATGCCAAAGAAAGTTACCAAGACGCAAAATGAGCGAATCTCCGTCGTGTTCACCCCGACCCAGTAAACGAATCAATTCAAGATGAATATCAAGAGCGACTCCTGTTTCACTGAGTGCCCGGGCATCCTCTGTGGAGACAAAACGAGCCAAAACAGCCACACGATCAACAACACCTTCCTTCGCCAAACATAGAATCGGTAACGAAGCCTCTCGCACACCGTAATCATCAGCGACAATAATCAGTTTGTTTTTCATAACACTGCATTCAAAATATCCTCTTTCAGACAATCTACTCTTCATAATCCAAAATCCCTCAACCACCCCTCCTACACATCACACAAACCAAGCGCATTTTCCAGCGACGACTCGAACCTGAATTCGCACGCCCTCTTGCTTCAAGCGAGCAGCCTTTCCTTCTTCCCCACCACGATTATACGCCCCAACACGACCATCACTACGGATGACTCGATGACAAGGAACTTTCCAATCAGAATTTTTTTTCATCAAACTCCCCACAGCCCGAGCTGCTCCTGGAAAACCAGCTTTCTTCGCCACAGCTTCGTAAGAAAGTGTCGTACCCTCCGGAATACTCATCACAACCGAGCAAACCGCTTCAGAAAAATTTCGTACCCCTTTTTGCATAGATGATTCAAAAGCCAAGTTGCTCATACCTATTGTATCAACCCTCTCCACAAAAAGCCAAAGAGTCCCGCGCAAACAGGACTCTTCTCAGAAGGCTCTTCAGTAATGCTCTTATTCTATTTCCCCTTCCCCAAACGCCGCCTTCAGATCAGCTCTTGCTTGATCTGTCGTCTTTTTAAAGGCATCCAGAGCACTTTTCATCTCCGCCTGACGCTTCTCGGCAAGATCTTTGATAATAACTCCAAGCTTTTCTCCTTCCTGACGTTCTGACTGAAGTGTATTACGAGCTGACTTCAACGAAGACTGAAACGTGCTCCTCACTGTTTCGGCACTCTTCCCATCAGCACAATCCTTTTTAGCCTGACTCAGAGCCGTATCGACTATTGCCTCGAAAGTATCAATGCCTCCCGCGCGATTTTCTTTCTGCGCAGTCACAGCCGCATCCACTGATTTGCGAAAAGTATCAATCGCCTGATCCACTGCTGTTCGTCTCGTCTCAGCAGCAGTCTCGATTGTCTTCTTGAACGCTACCACGGCTGCTTTTTTCTCATCAGTATCAGCAGCTGCCTCAAGCTTCTCATACCAAGCATTCCGCCGAGCGTCTTGTTCTTCACGTTTTTCGGTCAACATGTTATCTCTCGTGTCACGTTTTTCGTCAAGATAATCCACTCGTTTCTTTTTCCGATCAGTGAATTGACCTTTCCGTTCAGTGAGCTTGCTTTTCATATCTTCCATCCGAGCAGTGAAATTCTCACAGAACTTTTCCTGTCGATTAGCCTGACGTTCTTCCATTTTAGTAGAACGGTCAGCCTGACGCTCTTCCATATTTTCCTGACGCATATTCTGACGCTCCTCCATTTTTGCTTCACGAGCAGCCTGACGCTCTTCATTATTCAGCATGGCGGCCGAAACGGTATACGGTACCGCTATGGCAAATACCCCAACAAGAACCTTGGTAAAATTAGAGACTGTTTTCATCATAAAATTGACTTACTTCATTAAGTGAGGATCCTTCATCTTCGATAATGGATGATTCGCCGGATATTTCGTTGGCAAGTACGGAGTCATCCATCTCC
>JAUPUC010000067.1 GCA_030917745.1 Patescibacteria group bacterium
ACATTTTTATCCAGTGACCCAATAATCACGAAATCATTCACAATAACGGGTGTCGCACAAAATCCGGCACGTGCTTCAAATCGATGGTGCAATATTTTATTTTCTGCATTCAGGACGTACAAACTACCATCCATACTCCCAAAGACAACTAGATTCCGCTTCTCATGAAAAGCTACGCCTTGTCTTACTGAACCATTTGTCCTGAATTTCCAAAGCAAATATCCTTTTTTCTTTGAATCAAACCCATAAACAAACCCGTCTTCACACCCACACACCACAATATGTTGCCGCTTATTATACACCGGGGGTGCATAGGCAAGTCCTGACATCTGGTAATACTTCCACAATACCTCTCCCGTTTTTACATCAAGAGCAACAATTCCTCCTTGTTTTTGAAATAAACCAAATCCAAGGCATACATACAAAATTCCCATCTCATCATCCACGTATGGAGATGAACCGACCCAATCCGCATCCATAAATACCCATTCACGTTTTCCAGAGAAACGATTGAGACAATACACGTTACCATCATACGCACCAAATAGCACTCGATCCTCAAATATGGCTACCGTAGAACACATTCTCCGGCCACGATTACCAAATAAAACCCTATAAATCCAGACTACAGAGCCATTATCTGAACGAAGACAATACAGTGTTCCGTCATCAGTACCAATATAGAGAAGCTCTCTCACTACTACGGGTGATGCTTTCGATTCTACTCGGTATAGATTCGGTTGTTTTGTTAATGCAACCTTGTAGACGGGTATATACTTTTTAATGCGTTGTTCAATATCTCTAGAGACTAAATTTTTTACTGGCAGAGCCTTACTAAAATCATTCAATTCAAAAATACTCAAAATGAGAATCCCCTGATCAGCCAGGTCCTGATAATGAGAACTCTCTCGAAATCTCAAGCAGACAAAAACAGCGACAACTTTGTATCCGAATTCTTTAAGGACTTCAACCTGCTTCCGTATTGTCGTGCCAAAATTCAAAATATCATCAACTAATATAATAGGGATATTGTGTAATACATTTCCCTCAATCAAATTCGCGAGATCGCTCTTCTTGCGTGATTTTCGAATATAGAAGCCTGACACATTACAACCCTCCGGTGCATGCAACGCAATACTAGCGACCAAAGCAATTGCTCCAGTCTCCATACCTCCGACCTGCACATGATCTCCAAAACGTTTTCGAAATTTTTCCCAAAAATGCCTCGCGTATTCTTGCAAGAAAATTCGAGAAAGACCCTGACTCTTGAAATCAAATACCCAGCTAATCTGCTTGTCTGTTGACCACAAAGAAATATCTTGGATTTCCCTGTCTTTATAAACCTTATCTTTAATGAGATCAAACAGTATTTCCGGCATAAGCCTTCAGCATTTCCAAACATATGTTACACCATATTACATATCATAGTCCCTCCAACCGAATATTGACAATATTATTTAAATATGCTATAAGAGAGGAAGTCGACACAGAAGCGACTCTGGTATTTTATAACCAGTTATTCCGAGTCCATTACCAATGAGGAGAATCAGCCATGAAATCACGTTCACGTACGCTTATCAACATAGCCACCGCATGGGTGCTCGCATTCTTCGTCGCTGTGACCTGTCAGGTGGCAAGTGCGGCAACCGAAAATCTCGGACAATCAACATGGGTGGTGACCATGGAGGGTCATTACCTCACGTGGATCCTACGGATCTCCCAAGTCGATTCCGGTGGGCAATTCGTCGGTACATATGACGGAACACTCAACAACGACGCAAAGCGCCCGATCAGCGGCTCCGTATCACACGACAGCGGACAAACCATCCTGACCTACACCACTCCCAGTGGTACCCCGGTATCAGTTACGAGACAGCCAGACGGGAATTTCTCAGGAATCTTCACCAACAAAAAGGGGGTGCAAAAAAGAACAACTCTTCGACTCATTCAGGAAGCCGAGATTCCTTCCCTGGCCGAAGAAGAAAAGCGCCGGCAAGCGCAGCAGATCATACCGCCAAAGGAAGACGTCCCAGCATCATGCGCTTTCTTCGGTGGCGCGTGGCAAGGTCAATGGAATACCAGCGGGTACGGAGTATTGCACCTGTGGGTTGAAGATATCAACCAAGCCTGCAGAGCGACGATTCGTTATTCAGACAAACCCATGAGAGGAAAAACCGGAATCCCTGTGCAGATGGAGTCCAACGGGAGTTTCTCTTTTGTCTGCAACCAAGCTACTGGCGGCACTTGTGTCGTCAGCAAGTCTGGAAATGATGTATACGTCAACTATACAAACCCTCAAGGAGGAAAGAACGGCGCAGCGCTGACAAAGCAGTAACAGGAACCATCGTATAAGTTCAAACGTGGTTTCTCTCTGTTCTCAAATTCGGGGCAAGGTCAAATCTGACCTTGCCCCGTTCTTTTTTTTATCACCTCATAGCGCTATTATGGAAACGGATGAGGTAAAGGATTTATCGTCTTTGCAGGCTTATACCCAAGAGCACGACATGCTTCCTGTAGACGCGGATTACCAAGCGGTGCTCTCGATTCATCCATAAATAACGGAAGTATTGCTGGAACAGATACGCTTACCGAAGAATATCCGAGGGTATCGAGTACTTCATGTTTCGCTTCGTAATAGAAAATCTCATACCTTTCCCCTTTCTTCTGAAAAATCTTTTTCAGGTGCTTGAGTTGCTTTTCTGGCATCATATTTTTCTCTGGTGCACCTAAGAACGACTGATTGATACTGCGTAATTCCCCCTGCAGGAAGAATTGTATCTTTTCACCCATACCTGGGCTACCCCAATACGACATTCTCGTTATGGAATTTAATGTCGTCGTCGTAAATGGCTCCATCCCATCAGGTAATATACACGACTGCCCTTTATCCATCCTGTCTCGCAACCAATATCGTACGCTAATGGCTTCTATGAGGCTGCGGATAAGAGCGTGCTCGGGATCTAATCCACACCCCCCACCAAGAACAACTGATGGTCCTCCGCCATATTCATCTTCAAGCACCGTTATCACCACAGGGATATGGAAATCAGAGGTCGCATCTAAAAAAGATACTCTCAGGCCATAATTTTTACATGACTCGAGCAATGATACTATCTCTGGATTCTTTATTGAAGTCACCTCAATTCTCGGGGGTGCAATTCGATTCAACCAAAACAGCATAAAAGCATCCCGTTGAATGAGCTCATAGAGTCCAGACAGGAGTGCTTCGGTCAACGTGAACATTCCACCATTTCCGCTCGTACTCATCTGACGAAGTATTGGTTCATTTGAGAGAATTTGATAATTCCAATACACCATCTGAGCCGGAATCAGAGCCTTCTTTTTCGTCATCAGAGATATTCCTTCTACCCAACAAAATCGACTAGCGTCATCGAATCGGTATCGTGGAAATTTCTCCTTCTGCCATGGGGAAAATTGATCAAGGAGGAATGGATCAAAAAAATGTGTTTTCTTTTGTCTCAGGTCACTGATTGAAGCGGAGATCAGGTCTTTGTTCCTATATATCGTCAGAGGGTATCGCTCCAAAAGTTCTCCAACCACCTTGGAAAGGGCTTCTTCCATATCAAAAGAGACTCCACGGCTGTAGCCCCCCTTTATGCGAGAACCATCAGTTTCACCATTCTTTGCCCATAAACGAATTCCAAAAACTTTCGGCTCATCATGATACA
>JAUPUC010000069.1 GCA_030917745.1 Patescibacteria group bacterium
GAAACGGATAAACTGCTGCCGAATCAGCGGAAAGTGCTCCTGATGACAGCTGACAGCATCGAGCAAGTTCGGCTCGTCCTCGATTGGTTGCAAACTTCACATCAGAAGCAAGCAATAGCCATTGCGGAGGCCGATACCGCTGATGCGCTTCTTCCGATTGTGTTGCTGATGCTCAAATACCAGATCCCAGTCATCGTCTGTTCTGACAACGGTGCCTCGGCGGCCCTCGAGAGCATCGCTGCCCTCCTCTGTGGGAATCGCAAGAAGAATAGGGTAGGCAGCGCCGAAGACTTTCACAGAGCAAGAGAAAAGGCAACCGCGTTGCTCACACCCAAGTAAGATAGTTCCTTCAACAGGAGAAAACAAGCAATGCACGTTTTCTCCTCTCCATTAAGATTTGAATCTACGGATTCAGTGCTTATCGAGACCGAGAAGACTAGAGACCCGAGTGAGTCATACCTTATTCGGTGATACACGGAAATTCGTCCAAGAATTCACCCGAATAATAAAATACACACGCCAATTATCCGAAGGTGTATTTTCAGTCGCCCGCCCGAATGAGCGCGCACTCTACACGTGCTCAGTCCGGATTTCAGAGTTATCATGCAAGTACTTATACGAGTGTGGAGCGAGTTTTTCGAGCAACGCCTTCATATCCTCAATCAAGAGCGGCTCAGCTTCGTTGATGATAACCACCACTATCGTATGAAAACTTTGAATATTGATCACCCCATCTTTATAATACCTGAGGCCCGAACTTTCTTCTGAATTTTATCGGTGACATCGATAAAATCCAGCGTAGCACTCGTCGAAAGCTTGATAACATGGTTGATGATACGCATACGAGCATGCATGAAAAAAGGTTCAAAAATCTTGCGTGTAGTATACTGGTATCTGTTTTTTTTTGGCTTTATAATGCCTATTTGCAGTGAGTACTTGACAAACAACACAAAAAGAGTATAATTGTAATCAGTAAATCCAAAGGAGAGCAGTGGCGCCAGAACACCGGCGCCTGGAGATAAGGGGTCTCACTACGATGACGACCCTACCGGATTGAGGTCGGAATAACAGCCTAAAAACTCTTATTCCGACCTCCATCCCCCCAACCCATATTCTGTTTCTCAGCTCCACCTCCATTACCCCATCGCCTCGCGATTTAGGGGTTTTTCTTTACCTGATTTGACCTATTTCCTACAGACGAAACCACCACCAAATGACACCTAACAAGGAGATATTCTCAAGCATCAAAAGCGGGATACCAAGAAGAAAATACCACTTCTGTGTCTTATGTCGAAAAGCAAACATCCCAAGCCAGACGCCAACACTTCCAAAAGCAGTCGCGAAAAAGAAAAGCATGCCTTCTGAAATCCGCTCTGCTCCGTTTTTTCGACTACGACGTTTATCAAGCGCCATAAGGAGGAATGCTCCTCCATTCATCAAAAGGAAAAAGCTCATCAGTCCTGAAACAAGAGAATCCATAGACAATGTGTGTTTTGAATCAATGAAAAATCTCTGTGCATATCCACTATTCTCCCTACGTTCAATCTCTCAGAAAGTTTCACTTCTCTATTGAAGGGTTATGACCACTATTTCTGGCGTATTACCAACCCTCATAGGCGGCCCCCAAGTACCCACCCCATTCGTCGTGTACAAAGTGTAATCACCGTCCTGATACAAACCATAATCATGTCCACGGTACATGCTTTTCGTTACCAAGAAAAAAGGAAATAGTTGTCCAAGGTGAGTATGCCCAGAAAGTTGGAGATGAATGCCGGCTTCCTTGAAGGTATTCACATGTGTTGGAGCATGAAACAAGAGAATATTCGGTTTCCCTCTAAAAGACGCCTGTATTTTTTCAAGAATATGAGACGGATCAAAAGACATCCCCCGATCCGGATAACTGAGTCCGATCAATGCGAGACCATCAATATCCACGACTTCATTCTCCAATATTCGTACTGGCAATACGCCAAGCGCTTTCCGAACAATCTCCGATCCGATATACGTTTCGTGATTCCCGGTGACGAAATATACTCCTTTATCCGCTTGCATATCAGCCAGTGGAGCTGCCAACGCATCCAGATGGTCATTCATCCCATCAAACAAATCCCCCGTGATTACAACGAATACTGGATTGAGTTTGTTGATCTGCCCGACAATACCCCGAAGAAAATCTTCCCGATACACCTCACCTAAGTGAATATCAGAAAGCTGAACAATCCGTTTTCCCTTCCAAGTGTCAGGTAACCCAGGAATCTGAACTGTAATTTCTTTCACCTGAGGGTGAAAAGCATTCCACATTCCAAAAAAAGAAACGATTAAAGCAATCCCGAAGAAAACACTTGCCAAGAGAGCTGTGTTTGGATACACCCACCCTATTCGTGGTGCGATGAGAATAATCAGCCAAATGAGAGCAGTCGCTATCAACAACTGAACCAAAAGACCGAGCCAAAATCCTGACCACATATAGAAAAAACGGGTCAGTGCCACATCCTGCCAGCGCACCAACAAGGAAGTGGCAAGAAAACTTCCCGAGAGACCAATCGTACAAATCACGAGCCAAAAACGCTGTACGGATGATACAATATCGAAAAAATGAATAACCGAAACAGCCAGAAGAGCATGTGCTCCAAAGAGTACCCCCCAGAAAACGAGCAAGAATACCGCCAACATACGCAAAGAATAACGAGTCAAAAATGTTCTTCCCTTATAGTACTCTCCTTCTGATACT
>JAUPUC010000006.1 GCA_030917745.1 Patescibacteria group bacterium
CTCACTCTGAAAAAACCACGATTCATCAACCATGGAGACATCATCAACTAGGTATGATTCCGCTCCTGCCATTTGTGCCGTTTCCATTAACCGCCGTGAATTTGAAGAATTCTGTGACCCAAAAATAATCACCAATCGTGCCTGTTCAGCGAGTGCTTTCACCGCGGCCTGGCGATTCGTCGTCGCAAAACAAATATCTTGAAGTGGCGGAGCGATAATCTGTGGATACTTTCTCATTAAAGCTTCTATAACTGCCCCTGTTTCATCAATCGAAAGCGTCGTCTGCGTCAAATACACCAGTTTTTCCGGATTACCAATAGCAAGCCTATCCACATCAAAGATAGTTTCAATAATTGGGATGTGGACTTCCGGAGCCTCTCCTAAGACACCAGCTCCTTCAATATGCCCATGGTGTCCGATATAGAGCACCTGATACCCATCCTTCAAATAACGAAGAAGCTCCAGGTGTACTTTCGTCACCAAAGGACAAGTCGCGTCAATCAGTGTAATACGACGCGACTTCGCCTCTTCATAATGCGCGCGCGGTGAACCATGCGCCGAAAAAACAACTACTGATCCTTCTGGAACCTCCGTGAGCGTCTCGATTGTTATGGCTCCCTTCCGCTCGAGGTCAGCTACGACGTGCTTATTATGCACAATTTCATGCTTCACATACACGGGGGCCCCACATATTCGCAGAGTCTCCTCAACCGCTGAAACCGCCCTTGCCACTCCCGCACAGAATCCCCGTGGTGAAGCGAGGAGTATTTTTCTTTGTCCCATGATGGCCATATTCAATCTTTGATCACCGTTCCAACAAACGGTTTGCCACTCAGTGAATGAGAAAGATTCACCAAATTCTGGCCATTCAAAATAATAACCTCCATATTTTCTTCCTGAGCCAACCGAGCAGCGATTGGATCAAAAGGAGCATTCATGCCCGGATCCCAATCATCCCCCACCAATTTGCGGAATTCTTTCCAACTCATGTTCTTGAACGGTTTGGCTTCCGAAAACTGTCGAGGATCCCGGTCATACACATAGTCGATATTCGACAGGTTGATGATTTTTTTTGCTCCGAGGTACTTCCCAAGTAAAACCGCATCAAAGTCCGTCGAATGTCCCGGCCGCCATCCTCCAGCGACTAAGATTGGCTCTTTAGCTCCATAGAAATCCTCCAAGTCATGCGGATTTGTATTAATACGAGGGTGAGCGTGAGCACGAAAAACTGTACGGATAAAATGTGCGTTCATACGAGTGGCATGAATGCCCAGCCAATCCTTATCATCATCCGTAATACGACTCACGTTACCCGCTGCTTCGATATAACGACGAGCAGTTTTTCCTCCTCCCGTAATCAAAATAAACTGTTTTCCCGCTTTCACCTCACTGACAATGAGTTTTTTGAAAGCTTTTACAAAATCAGTATCAATAGTGTCTGGTACCAGAAGCGATCCTCCGAGAGAAATCACAATACGCGTTGAGAGTGCGGACATACGGTTACGAGATAAGTAGAAAATTATTTAGCGTTTCTGAAAATACCCCACAAGTGCATCAAGAGCAACTCGCTCTACCAAACCATTCTCTCGTCGTTTAATTTCAACTTCACCATTCTCAATCGTTTTCTTCCCTATGATGACTTGATACGGAATACCAATAAGATCACTCTCAGCAAATTTTTCTCCAGCTGAAGCATCATGATCATCATACAGTGTATCAATACCAGCTGCCGTAAACTCCTGGTAAATAATATTAGCTCGTTCATTTTGCCCTAAAGAAAGGAGATGTACCCGAAACGGCGCAACCGATTCTGGCCACACGATCCCCTTCTCATCTGATAATGTTTCAACAATAGTTCCCATCACCCTGCCCGGTCCAATACCATAACAACCCATAAACGCAGATTGTTCTTGTCCATTTTCATCGCGATACTTCAACCCAAGAGGATCAGAAAAACGGGTCCCGAGTGTGAAAATATTACCAACCTCAATAGATTTTTTCTCAATCAGTCTCTCACGTTCTATTCCCAAATCAGCCAAAACTTCATCCGAAAGCACCTCTTTATTCAATGACTGGCCACTCGCTTCATCCACGTATATCAAATCTTCACCTGCTTCACTCACAGTCTGAAATTCTTCCGAGTACTTACTGAAAATCCCCCCCGAAGCGAATGTTGCATACGTCAATTTCCCAAGACCTACCCGTTCGAAGATGCGCAGATATGCCGCACGAACAGAGGCGTATAATACAGCGTGTTCCTCTTCCGTTCGTGCGAAAGAATAGAGATCCTTCATAATAAACTCTCGCACCCGCATAATGCCTGATTTTGCTCGCATCTCATTGCGAAACTTCGTTTGAAACTGATAGGCAAGCAATGGCAAATCGCGATAGGAATTCACATACTGCGCCATAAGACGAGTCATCGGCTCTTCATGAGTCGATCCAAGTCCAAGCTCAGTTCCATTCTTTAAGCAAGTCTTAAACCATACATCTACCTTCCGATCATCCCAACGATCCGTTTTCTCCCACAATGACTTTTCCTGAAGCGCGGTCAGTGTCAGCTCCTGTCCTCCAATCGCATTCATTTCTTCGCGAACAACACCAATCACTCGATTCAACACTCGTAATCCAAGGGGAAGAAACGAATAAACACCGGCCATTTCCTTATGAATAAAACCCGCCCGGATCAACAATTGGGCATTCTTAGAAACCTCATCTTTGGGCACCTGCCGAGAAACCCGAGTAAACAATTGTGACTGACGCATAGGGTATCCTTTATCATATCTTTCCCCATATTACGCCATCCTTCTGGCTTGGTCAAACCTATTTTTCCTTTTTGGAGACAAAAAAAATGCAGGAATGAAAGCCGTGGGGAATTTCCCAAAACTTTCGTTCCTGCATATCACACAATCCTTACCACTCACCAAGACTCCGCCGACAGAACCTTCCGTCGCTCGTTACGCGACTCCTGCAACGCCACATCAAGAACTCTGAAAAACTTCCGAATGACTTGCGGGTGGGCTCCATGCAATTTTTGCACAATGTCGGCCGCCAGCGGCCAAGCGCCGGAGTCATACTGGATATCATACCGATAATCCTGTATGATATCGCGATACACAGACGGAATCGCCAATGCCTCCCATAAATCTGAAGACATGAGGCATCCCGATGTGAGTGCCAGAACGCGTTCTGGATACCGACAAGACTCCACTTTGTTCGTACAGTAGACGATTCTGGCACTCCGAAATCCTCGTGGGCCGGACACGCCGAATCTTCTTACCAGCCACAGTGCGAAGAGTGCTTCGACTGAAAGCTCAAAATCCATCAGAATCCACATGCCGAGCCCCTTTTGAAAAAATATTTTAAAAAACGAAAATTAATTATAGCACATATAAAGATATATTGCAATACCAGAAAGGTTCCGCCAGAAAAATCCGGGAATAATCCTTCATCTTAGGCTTTCCAATCGAATCTATCTCAAGAGATATCACACAAAAAGTCCGCGAATCTTGTCAAGAATCTGGAATTGTGAAATGTCGCGAATAGTCACCAAAAGCATCAAACCAAGCAATAACATAAAACCAATCTGATGGATACGTCCCTCCACAAGATGTGAAATCGGCTTCCCTCCACGAAGTTTCTCTATCAGGATAAAGAAGATGCGTCCTCCATCCAACGCGGGAATAGGAAGGATATTAAAAATACCCAGATTAATCGAGAGGAGTGCTCCAAACCACAGGAGATACGAAAATCCCATCTCTGTCATTTGTTTCGTCAGATACACGATACCGACTGGTCCGGTGACATCAAGAGGCACGCTCTCCCCTCCCCCAAACAACGACCCAATCATTTTTCCTAAATACGCAAAAATAGTACCGGTTACCTGTACCGTTGTCTTCCCCCCTTCAAAAAGAGCTGTGTACCAAGGGTAAGTGATGAGCGCCGTTTCAGCCAATGAAATCCCCAAAGCGCCCTCAGTTTTCGGATACTCCATGCGTGGCACACCTTGTACGGTAAGAACTGTCTCTCCCCGATGAATAACCAAGGAAAACTCCTGCCCCTTCTTGGCCGTTATACCCTGAATGGCTTCATCGGTTGTAGTAACAACAACGCCATCAATAGAAATAATCTCATCAAGCGGACGGAGGCCCATCTCTGCGGCTGGTGTCTCTGGCTTTACTTCCAAAATTTGCACCTTCTGATCGGGATACTTGCCACGCTCATCCGGATCAATAGGCTGAGGCAGCCCTACCATATAAACCAAAGAAATCAACACCCATGCCAATACAAAGTTCATCACCACACCAGCGCCCAATATCTTGATACGCGGCCACGCAGTCTGTCTCGCGAAACTATCAGCATCATGTGCATTCTCCCCTCCTTCACCCTTGATCTTCACAAACCCTCCAAGCGGAATCCAGTTCAGTGAATAAATAGTATGCGGACTTTCTACCTCCTTATCACCCCAAATGATGTCGTATTTTCCGGTTACGTCATTTTTCACTATTCCAATCAAACGAGGCGGAAAACCAAAACCAAACTCATCCGCTTTCACTCCATTGCGTCGCGCCACAAGAAAATGACCAAGTTCGTGCACTAATACTAAAACCCCTAAAATAAGGGCGAAAATAAAAATCGTCAGCATAATACACATCTCTCAATAAAATTATTCGACATCTACACTGTCATAATATCCTTTTCTTTTTCCTTTCGGATAGTCTCTATTTTTGCATTGTACTCATCAACCACTTTCTGCAACTCATCCCTACCAATAAATTTATCGTCCTCGGCAATCTCACCTATTTTTTCCATTTCCTGGATTTCCTTCCAAATATCCTCACGTGTTGTCCGTATACTTATACGCGAATCCTCCGCCCGATTATTCAAAGATTTCACAAATTCACGTCGTCGTTCCTCAGTCAATTGTGGGAGTGTCAATCGAATAGTTCTTCCATCGTTTCCTGGATTGAGACCAAGATCGGATTCTCGAATGGCAGATTCAATCGCTTGTACCGCTCCCTGATCCCATGGCTGTATGAGAATTTGCCGTGCCTCCGGAATAGTGACACTGGCTATCTGTCGAATAGGTGTGCGAGTCCCATAATAATCCACCAAAATCCCCTCTACCAAGGCTGGATGCGCCCTCCCACTTCTAATCTGAGCTGCTGCTTCAATAAAGTGTTCAATAGCTTGTTCAAATTTTACTTTCCCCGCTTCAATCAGTGCCTTCACCATATATCGTGAATGTAAATATATTACGCGACATTATTTAAACTTCCGTAGCCCAAAATATAGAATAGCAGAATTTCCAGGTTCGTACAGAATTATACTCACACCCCGATCAATACCCAATTCCGTCACAGACCAACGCTGTCCACCGTCTGTCGAGCGGTAGAATGCTGCCCCTGAAGAAAAGACAATCTCATTCGCATTTTCCTGACTAATAGCTACCGCGCGAATCGGATAGCGTTTGGCGCTCTCCAGAATCGGGAGAGGATACCAGGTCAAACCAAAATCAGAACTTCGCAGGAGCCCATCTGAAAGAAGATCGGAAGAGCGTCGT
>JAUPUC010000016.1 GCA_030917745.1 Patescibacteria group bacterium
AGTCTGCGGATGGCTTTTCTTTTTCTTCGTGCCATGCAAGCCATACTCATCTATCATTTTTGCGATATCACGAAAGTGCAGCGGTTGCGCAGAGGTCTTCAAAACCAAGTGCGCCTTTTCGCGCATACCACGTGGTTTGATTTCACTCCATTCGGCCAAGCCCCATTTTCCAAACACATTTTGTCGAATACTTTTGGAGACCAACAGAAAGTGCAACAAACGATCCTGTGAAAATCCTTCCACCTGCTTAGAAAATAAATCATAGAGATCTTCAAGAGGCAATGCTACACCCGACTTTTTCAATACCTGAATAACCGTATCATGAATTTCTTTCCACTCAGAAAAAAGGAAGCCATTCAAAAAGCATACTTTTTCACGATCATCACTTTCTTTCTCCGTTCCGCACACTGGCAAGCTCTCAAGAAACACCGAAAGAGCACCTCGTTCGGCTTTATCCTTCCCTGCCAACTTCTCAATCAGGTGATCCACTTTCATTACGCCGCTCTTTGATCCGAGTGCCTGTTCGATATGCTTCATGATTTCCATTACCTCTGGATACTCCTTATGTGAAGCAATCATAGCTAAGGCGCTTCCGACGACCTGGCGTACGCGTTCACGAGTAATACCGTGCTGCTTCCCAATCTCTTCAAGAGTACGCACTCTTCCGTCTGGTACCCCAAAGCGAAATTTCACAATTTCACGAGAACGAACCGGCAAACGCTCAAGCAAACGCTCAAGTGTCGCGACATAAGAAAAACTTGTTTTTTCAGTTCCGGAAGTAGGTGTTGCCATAAAAAATCCATTTTTAATACGAATATATTTGCATCAGCTCTCCTCTTTGCCCTGTCAGAATACCCCTTATTGAAGGAAAGATCCTCTCGACGAGGAAGAGTAAAGACATCAAAATCTACATTTGAAAGATTAACACATAATAAGAAAGAATGTCAAGCACACCTCTTCGTACTCTCCAAACAGTGTCTTTCCTAAGCCGTCAAAGTTCTTATCACACCGAAATGACCCCTACCATCATCCCAGTACACATCCTTCTGGAAAACCCATAAAGAGCCCTCTTCCGATCGCGGGTATCGCTATGTATTTCTCATTCAAAATTGCGCTATTCTCCTTCTCAATACTGAAACGAATTCAACCACCAAGCGGAAGGATGTCGTTCACTCAAAATACAGTACATCAAGGATAGTATTTTCATTTGCATGCTTTCTCAAAAATTATTATACTCTATACAGAGAGAATAAAAACAAAAAAGACGTTTTGATTTTCGCAATTATGCGAGACTCGAACGAGAAATAAATATGAATCAGAATCAATCAGACAATACCCCATTTGAGGGTCTTCCGGAAGCAGAACGAGGGCAAAAAATCCAGTCTCTTCGGGAAATGGTGCAGAGCGCCGAGAAAACCATCCAGAGTGCCAAAGCCATGCTTCTGCAACTCGAAGGCAAGAAAAAAGTTGGTCGTCCCCGCAAAACCGACTCAGAGAGTGAAGGCACGGTTATTGAAGGCCCCTTTGATGGTCAGGTAATGGTCGGTACTGATGGCAAACAGTACCCCGTTCCGGCGAATTATGCATCCAAATCCAAGCTTGTTGAGGGTGATATGCTCAAGCTCACCATCACGAATGATGGCATGTTTCTGTACAAACAAATCGGTCCGGTAGAACGTCGCAATGCTCTCGGTATCATGACGCAAGATGAAAGTGGAAGTTATTATGTCCTCACCAATGGCAAACCCTACCGCGTACTTCTCGCTTCCGTCACCTATTTCAAAGCACTCCCGGGTGATGAAGTCGCTATCGTTCTCCCACGAGATATTGAGAGTAACTGGGCAGCCATCGAGAACGTCATCCAACGCGGTGCGCACAAGGACTGGCAAACTGATTTAAAAAAAGCGACTGAGGCCAACGAAGCCATGAATGCTTGGAAGGTAGACCTCAAGGAATCTCCCGACAAAACTTCTACTCCTACAGAACCAGAGGAGGGACCGGTTGATCCAGCCGTTCTTGATGACTGGGTACGTGACATGGAAGAAATCGAAAAAGAAATCCGTGCCGCAGAGGCAGAAGTTGCCACCACCTCAGGTAAAGAATAGATTAACACTTAATCCTTCTTCACTTTTTCTTCATGAATACAGAACATACTGGTTCCAGAAAAGACTATTTTTTTGGAATTGCCGCTGGGTTTTTCATTGGACTTTTTTTGATACCCATTCTCAAGACAACAAACCCGGATATATTTGAGCAACTCAAATATATCCTTGTTCCCGTTTTCATGGTTCTGGTACCAATTGGTCTCGTAATCGCCTCCTGGATCAGTCAAAAAATCTCTATCATTTGGCAACTCGCAAAATTTCTGGTTATTGGCGTACTTAATACCCTGGTCGATCTTGGAGTGCTTGCTTTCTTGTTTTCTCTCGCTTCCCTCTCTGGCGCTGCTATAGCATCCAACGATATTCTATTCACATTCCTGGTTCCGATTACTTTCTTTATTCTCTACAAAAGTATTTCTTTTATCATTGCCAATATCAACAGCTATTTCTGGAATAAACACTGGACTTTCGGAACAGACAATCACAAAAAAACTTCCGCGGAGTTCACTCAATTTTTTCTGGTCAGCTTAGTCGGTTTCGCCATCAATATCATCGCATCGTCTCTGGTCTTTTACTTCTTTCACGAAATCGGTGGGCTCACCGTAGATCAATGGGGACTCATTGGTGGCGCCGTGGGAAGCATCTCCGGACTCGCCTGGAACTTCATCGGCTACAAATTCATTGTCTTTAAGGAACCCGAGAGCAGCCCTGTTTAAGACTCTTTTCCTTGATCCGACTCCTTCAAAAAGGCTTCTTATTGAGCTTTTTTTCTTCACCAAAACAAGGTACAATAAAAACATACAGCTCGATATTGAATATTTGTGATTTTTGTTTATGTCCGTCACCCTCTACCGCAAATACCGCCCTCAACACTTCTCCGATGTCATTGGCCAAGAATCCGTTGTCCGGACATTTGAAAATGCACTCAAACTCGGAAGGGTCGGCCAATCCTATCTCCTCACCGGACCGCGCGGCACCGGAAAGACAACACTTGCGCGTCTCTTCGCGAAGGCCGTCAACTGTAGCCATCGAAAAGGTGCGGAACCTTGTGACACCTGCGAGCACTGCCACCAGATTGAGGAAGGACGCTCACTCGATGTCATTGAAATCGATGCTGCATCACACACGGGTGTCGACAATATTCGTGAGCTCCGCGATACAGTCAAACTTCTCCCCACTACCGGCTCACACAAGGTCTATATCATCGATGAAGTACATATGCTCTCGACCGGCGCTTTCAATGCGCTCCTCAAGACTCTCGAGGAACCGCCGGCACATGTCATCTTCATCCTTGCCACCACCGAAATCCATAAAGTCCCAGCCACCATCCTTTCCCGTTGCCAGCGTTTTGACCTTTCGCGTCTCCCCATCCAAAGTATCGCGGCGAAACTCACCCAAATTGCAAAAACAGAAAAAATACAGATTACCGCAGGAGCAATTCATATGATTGCGGAAATCGCCGAGGGAGGTATGCGGGATGCCGAATCTCTTCTCACTCAAATAGTCAGTCTCACTGAGAATGCCATCGATGAAACGACTGTCTCAGTCATGTTTGGTTCCGCGGAAACCAAAAACCTTATCGCACTCGCTGAGTACCTCGCCAAGAAAGATTTGCCTGCCGCTCTCCAACTCATTGGAACACTCTCCGAAGACGGCAAGGACCTCTCTGTCTTTGCTGGCTCTTTTTTGAATTTTCTTCGCAAGCTTCTTCTCACAAGCGCGGCACCCAAAGCATCTCTCCCGTTTCTCGAAGACCTTGCCGAGAACTCACGCCTTGCTCTCATAGACATCAGCACACAACTCACTCCACAAGAAATTGTTCGCATGCTCGAACTCTTCCAAACCGCCAAACGTGATTCCAAAAACGCCACCATCCCCGAGCTTCCTCTTGAGATTGCGATCATCAAAAGTCTCTCTACTGATGAGCCGTCTTCTCACTCTTCTCAACCCACACCAACCCAGTCTCTCCCGCCGATGAGACCAGCACCTGTGACGACTACCTCTCCTGCAACCAAGAAAACACCTGCGACTCCTCCAGAGATTCCTCTGATTGAACAAACGGAACACATAAACACTGAGAAAAGTGATATTTCTCCCCTTCAAGAAAAATCGCTCACTCCACCTGCTTTTTCTCTCAATGAAATCGTAACCGCGTGGAAAAGTATCGTCGAACAGACAAAAATACTCAATGCCTCGCTCGCCCTTGCTCTCATGCAATCCAGTCCGATCGAAGTTCAGAGCCAGACACTCATCATCCAAACAAAGCACAATTTTCACAAAGAACGACTCGATACACCTGAGAGTAAATTGACGCTCGGCCAAGCCTTTGCTAAGATTCTTTCGTTTGAACCGAAGTTCAAAATTGTGCTGGAAAAACCCTCCCTGTCCTCGACCCATACGGCATCACCAGAAACATCACTGGTTTCCCAGGCTCTCGAGATGCTCGGCGGTAAGATCATTCCAGAACAAGGCTAATTAATCATACTCTTGGGGAGTAGCCAAGCGGTAAGGCAGGGCCCTTTGAAGGCTCCATACGAAGGTTCGATCCCTTCCTCCCCAGCTGATGAAATAAAAAGAGTTTCCATTTTCGGAAGCTCTTTTTATTTCATTTGTTAGCACGAGGAAGGGATCGAATAAAAAGGGGTCGGGGAAAAAGGTTTTCCCC
>JAUPUC010000021.1 GCA_030917745.1 Patescibacteria group bacterium
AATCTTCCAGAAGAAACCCTTCAGGCCCGCTTCAATTATGGAAGAAAACGTTTCGCGAATTTTTGTGTACTTTCGAGAGTCTGCTTCATCCAGTCAGGAACCGTCCGTTCGGTTGTCCACCCACGTACTTTCCCTTTCTTTCCTAGTATACTCTCTTCTGCCAAAAGCACCAGCCCGACAACGGTTGCGAATTGCGGAGCGTCAACCTGATCCAATATCCCACCCAGAGGCTTCGGATACCCAATCTGCGCCGGGAGACGGAGGGTTCTTTTCGCCAAATCAACTGTCCCTGGCAAAAGAGCTCCTCCTCCAGTCAATACAGCCCCGCCAGGGAGCAACCCATCACGACTAATAGATTTTAATTCCGTATTCGCAAAGGTAAATATTTCTTCCATGCGCGCTTCGATAATCTCAGCAATATGATATCGGGAAACCATTCCTTCTTCATGCGCGTCAAAAAGACCCAGATCAATCTCCTCTCGCTTGCCTACTTCACGAAGATCGGCAGTCCCATACTGAAGCTTCACAGCCTCCGCGACATCAATAGAGGTACGCAGACCAATAGCGATATCATTCGTGATATGTCCGCTTCCTACTGGAAGAACCGCCAAATGCAACAAATTCCCATCCTCATACACGGCTATCGATGTAGTGCTTCCCCCGATATTGATCAACACCACTCCTAATTCTTTTTGTTTCTGATGAAGGACCGCTTCAGCGGCAGCCAATGGCTCGACGATGGATGCTTCCGCCTCAGTACCCGCTTGCTCCAACGCTCGGCCGATATTCTTCTGCTGGGCGGTACTCCCTGTCACCACCAAAGCAGTCGCTTCAAGCCGAACCCCTCGCATACCAACAGGATCCTTAATATCTTTCTGATCATCCAAACGATAGCTTTTAGGAAGCGCATGTATCACTTCACGATTCAGAGGAAGAGAAAGGCGAGCCTCAACTTCACCAAGACAACGAGCAACATCATCCTCTCCAACTTCTCCATCCGGTCGACTCACGGCTACTACTCCATTCGCTTCTTGGCAGAGAATATCCGCCCCCGAGAGAGAGACAAAAACACGTTCAGAAACATGTCCAGACATACGTTCAGCGTGCTCTAATGCTATATGGCAGGCCTTGGCTACCGCTTCAGTATCCACTATCGCCCCGCGACGAACACCTAGGGACTGAGTTTCACCCACCCCAATCACGCGCAAAATCGCATCATCCGACGCTTCTTCAGCAATAACCACTCGGATATTTGCTGACCCAATATCTAAACCAACAAGAAGACGACTTTTCGACATAATAGTCTCGCTCTCTATTTTGTATTTGAAAAAATCTCGGGAAAAATCAGAAAAAATCCACCACCACCGGCAGTATCAAAAATTATAACCCATATCGCATCACTTGCATAATCTCATCCTATAAAATGAGGTAAGAAGATGAAAATTGCAATCAGCACCGCGAGAAATGACGCGATCAAAACGGCTCCAGCCGCCATGTCTTTCACGACACGCACGTACGGATGCACATTCGGCTTCACCATATCAAGAATACGTTCGACAATGGTATTGAGAAGTTCCAGGGTTAATACCCAGCCAATCACAAGTAATAGAATGGCCCATTCCGAAGGAAGCAATGGAAAGAAACAGGCGAACAGAATCACTCCTATAGCGACACCACACTCAATTTGAAAATTTCGCTCTCGAACCAACGCAAAAACAATACCGCTTACCGCGTGGCGAATACTCCTCAAAAAAATCCGTATTTTCATAGATATTTTTTAGAAACAACTCTGTATCTTTCTTTACCAAGTCCGGACACCGACCACAGAAAAGAATTCTCTGCAACTTTAAAAACACAACGAGTATCCTGAAACTGTTGTTATAGTATCATCTTTTCCTGCTCCTCCCAATCAACAAGAGATACAAATCAGTCTTTTTCCACAGGTAACAGTGCGGTTACGATTTCTCTCACCTTGTCTCCCGATGCGCGACCGGCTACTTTTTTCATCACGAAGCCCATTGCCTTCCCCAAATCTTTGCTTGATACTGCTCCACACTCCGCCAATGCTTCAGACACCATTTTGTGCATCGCTTCTTCCCCCATCTCTTCTGGTAAAAATTCAGAAAGAATCTGTAATTCCTTCTCTTCTTGTTCCGCCAAATCTTCCCGTGATCCAGCTCGATACTGTGCGATACTCTCTTTTCTCTGTTTCACGAGTTTCTTTATCACTGACTGCACTTCTTCATCTGACATATCAGCCACTGGCTTCCGAAGATCAATCGCGGTATTCTTGAGAACACTTTGAAGAAAACGAATGGTATCCCGTCTCTGTGTATTCCCATTCTTCATGGCTGCTTTCAACTCATCCTGAAATACGGCTATCAATCCCATACGTCATTTGTATTAAAAAATATCAAAAAAATTCACAGGGGCTTGAAAGAAAAAAGTCCGAGGCCTCCTGGCCTGATGACCACACCTCGGACAATTCTCTTTCTCGTCAACACCGTTCTCACCTAAGAGTTCAGTCGTTTCTTGATTTCTTGCAGCGCATTCTCATCGAACTTACCCATTTTTTTCAGGCGATCGATTTCCTTGCGTATCTTCACTTTGTAGAGAGCTTCACTTCGTCGATCATCTTTGCTTTTTTCTCCTTGACGAAACCGGAGCTTCCGAACGCGGCGAAGAACACCGCTTTGTTGAACACGACGAGAAAAACGCCGAATAAGACCTTCAGCTGTTTCTCGTTCCTTTCGTTTCACTTGTATCATATTCCCAACCTCCTTTCTCTAGAGAGCAATCCAGAAAGAATCCGGAAAGCACTTGTCGATGCGCGAATCCATTCTTCACGATACGACAGGTACACTCCGACACAACTGAATGCCACGCTAACTTTTTACTGGATGGATATTCTCTGATAAACGTGCGCCTCCCACTAAATGGAGATGCAAATGCCCAATCTCCTGTCCACCGTCCCTTCCAACCCGGATAAGCAGCTTATACCCTTTGTCGGAAATATTCAAGTTTTTAGCCAAATCACGTGCCACCAAGAACATATGTCCGACGGTTGAGGCATCTTCATCTTCCATGGTTGCAATGCTTTCAATCGGCTTTTTCGGAATAATAAGAACGTGTACTGGTGCTATCGGATGAATATCATCAAAGGCGATGACTCTCTCATCTTCATACAGAAGATCCTTGGGTATCTCTTTCCGGATAATTTTTGAGAAAATCGTCTCCATAGCACCATGCATGTATTTAGTTTTGAATAAGAGCTTGGTTCGCTTTCAAAATTTTCTTGACTGCGTCTACCAATCGTTCCTGCGTCACCGTTTCTTGAGTGCCAGAAATCATATCCTTGACGATAGCTGTTTCGTCTAACGCTTCTTTTTGGCCGATGATCACCGTTACTTCCGCGCCGATACGATTCGCTACGCGCATCTGTGATTTCAAACTCCCTCTTCCAAAACTTTCCGCAAGTAATACTCCACTTTTCTCCAAATCCGCGAAAATTCGTAAGCTTTTCTTTTTTGCTAAATCACCCAACTGCGCGAGAAATACTTTTGGCTTTGGCATCTCATACGGCTTCACCTGCATGCGCTTCATCTCGAGCACAATACGGTCAACTCCCAGTCCAAACCCAATAGCGGGAGTGGATTCTCCACCAAGCATCTGTATGAGTCGATCATATCTTCCGCCTCCACCAAGTGAATACTTTTTCCCTTCTTTGTCGCTTGACCAGACTTCAAACACTGTTCGCGTATAATAATCCAGTCCACGCACCAAACGTGAGTTAATAACGTATGGCAATTCAAGCTCATCCAAATACTCAAGCAATCGCTTAAAATGATCCCGCGATTCTTGATCCAGATAATCAAGCGACTGAGGAGCGTGGGCAGTTAATTGAATACACTTATCCTCCTTACAATCAAGAATACGCATCGGACTAGTCACAAAACGCTCCCGACAATTCAGGCAAAGCCGATGTTTCTGTGATTCCAAGTAACGCAAAAGCGCCTTCTCATAGTCCTTTCTTGATTCTGGCGTCCCAATGCTATTGACCTGAAACTCGATATGCTTCAATCCAAGCTCACGAATCACACGGTACGCGAGTTGTAATGCCTGCGCATCCAGAATAGGGTCTTCCTCGCCAAACATATCAAAATTCGCCTGAGTATGCTCGCGATACCGTCCTTCCTGAGGGCGATCATAACGGAACAAAGACCCCATAGAAAAGAGTTTCACTGGTTTCGCGAGAACAGTCATGCCATGCTGAATATAGGCGCGACAAAGTCCGGCCGTCATCTCCGGACGAAGGGCTACCTTGTCCCCACCGCGAGTCGTGAATGCGTAGATTTCCTTATCAACAATATCTGTACCTTCTCCAATCGTACGAAGATACAAATGGGAAAATTCAACCAGAGGCAAGTCGATACGCTGAAAACCGTATTCCTGCTGCGCATGCGTTAATACACGGCGTACCCGCTCCCAATACGGCTGTTCGTCGGGCAAAATATCTCGCATCCCTCGCAAAGCCTGGAGAAGAATTTCTTCTTCACTCTTGGCAGACTTTTCCAATCCTTTTTTTACCGACTTCAAGACTGGTGCTGTTTTCTCGGTTTGCTTTGCAGTCGTCTTCGTCATAATTCTTCATTTATCTCCGGTTTATAAAACCAAACGCTCCCTATTTTTTACGATGTTTCCTGAATATGTTATTCCGTATCCTCTCATCTCGTTCAGATAATACTGATTTAAAAAAGCTTCAGCGTATCGATCGGCCATGCCCGTAACACCACTTTCCCCGTAATTTTTTCACGCTTTACCGGACCGATAGAACGCGAATCGTGACTATGGCCCCGGTTGTCCCCCATCAGAAAATACTCATTTCCCCCGAGAGTCACCTTCGACATATCCTGAAGACTCAAAAGAGCCTCTCGGGATAGGTAGCCACTCTCATCCAGAAACATTCCTTCTGGATTATCCTGATTGTAAATCACGACCCGTCCACGCTTTATCTCGATTGATTCT
>JAUPUC010000022.1 GCA_030917745.1 Patescibacteria group bacterium
ATCAGCATATCTCATCTTCACCATTTCAAGACGCAAATCTCGTAATTCACGAAGTTTGTTTTGGTATGCCTCTTTTTTCTCTTCAACTTTCTCATTTTGGATACCCTTTCCGGAAATACCAAGTATTCCTTTCAATCGGCTCATCACCGTCCGACTCTCATTATCTGCCATAACATATTCCAAGCGTGCCTGATTACACGCCAAAGTAGCAGCATCAATTCTCTCAATTCTCTGTCGCAATCCCCCCTCTGGTGCGTCTCCTCCTACTTCTCCATTCGGTCCTCGACCAAAGGCTGCGAATACCGCTGCCTCTTCTGCTGATCCTGGAACGGCCATTCGGGCATTTTCGATATCCCCATCTGATTCCTCCGCCTGCGTCTTTTGATTCTCAGTGCGGAGTGGATGATTCCGCGTCCTCACGACAGCTGGTGCGGGCTCTCTCTGAAGCGCCTCTCGTTCATCAGCCTGCTGATCAGTTTCTTTCAAATAGTCTTCCACCCAAACACTCCCATCTCGGTACTGATCATCACTAGCCCGAGGTTGCGAATTTACCGTATGGAGTGGATTATCTCGCGTTCTCACGATAGCGGGTGCGGATTCATTCGGAAGAGCTTCTCCTGGATCAACTTGCAAAACGGCGTCCACTACTCCTGTTTTCACCCCAGGTTCTGCATCCACTCTTGATTGCTCTCCGATTTGCTTTGGAGCTACTGATGGTGCCTGTTCGAATGTCATAGTGTCTGCTGAGTTATTGTCTGTTGGGTTTGTTTGTACATCGATATTTTGTACTTCTGATGCCTCCAGAGGCCCCGGCGGTTGAACGGGAGTCTCTCCTATTTCACCGGATAACTGATTATTTGCTTTTTTACTACTGCCTTTCCGACGTCTTCCGCCAATATTGGATTGTCGATCTCCACCAATACGTAATTGTTGATCAATAGCCTCCTCATCCGGATTTGCTGGAGGAGAAACCGTAGAAGAGTCCACATCATTTTCTCCTCCTGTTTTTCCACCATAAAGCGCCCCCTTAATCACTCCCGGCTGCGGTCGAGTCATACCGCGTGGGTCACCAGCAAGTTGATCCACACTCTCCACTACTAAACCTTGAGCGGTGACTTCTGGCACGCTCCTCTCTCCCGACGCCTCTTCCGGTACTGGAACCGGGCTCTCTGGTATCACAGGTGCAGCCTCCGCCGTTACCTGATCTGCATTCCGTCTGGATTCTTCCTGCACTCTCGCCTCCAACTCCGCTAACTCCGCAAAGTCATCTGCGCCGAATTCAAAGGGAGAGAATCTTTTTTTTCCCTGAGCATCCTCTTCAATCACCTCTTCCAGCCAAGCCCGAGACAGTGTTCTTTTCGAAGTATAATTTCTTCCAGTCGCACTTGAAGTTTGTTCGACCTCAATATCTCCATTACCAAACACCCGTGTAATTTCAGAAATCTCACCCGGATGAGCAGTATCCTGAAAACATACCCCTACCTCTAGCTTAAATCCAAATGCTTCCCTAAATTCATCCTCTATATGCCCTGAAGATTCACGCTCTCTTCCCTGACTCCGCGGTACCCGTTTCATTTTCTTTGGTGATGCAAAAACTCTATCTTCGGGTTTCGGACCATGAAGCTCCGCAGAGCGCTGAGCACGCGTTCTTGATAGTTTTTTCCCCTGCTCAGGGTCCACAAGAAAATTAGTTTTTTCTCCTCCCATACAAAAATATTACTCCTTTTCTTTTATCTCCTCTTTGTTTTCTTTTTCTTCTTTGCGCTTCTCTAATTGATAACCATTCTCGGTAACAAACTGGCGAATTTCTTCTCCGGAACCAAAAAACCATTCCCCATGCGGAAGAGGCTTTTTCTTTTCAAATAAAGCGCGCGCTTTTCGAATAAAAGATGACTTTGAGCCATCAAGAGTATCCTGAGTTCGAAAACGAATACTCACTCCTCCAACAGCTGTCACCATATCAACCCGAAATGATGTTTCTTCGTTTGCCCAAACATCACCAACTGATACCCCGCCAGATGATGTCATCACGGCAACCGGCTCTTGCACAGAAACGGATGCCCCTTTTTCTGTGGGTGCCACAACTGAAGCAGCCACTGGCTCCGTATTTTCTGTCTCAGACAAAACCGGTGATTCAGTAACCGGTGCCGGCTGCGTAACTGGGACAGAAAGTGTATTCGTGTCTGTTGCTGGTACTCCATTTTGTTCTACATTCATTTCTTGCGTTTCGTTCATACACAAAAATAAATAGCGCCTTTTAAATCACTTCATCTTTTATGATGACTTTAGTATAATAGTACCATAATCAAGTTGAAAAATAAAAAGAAAGTGATCTTCTGAAAGATTCAGATATTTTTTTCGATAGCTCCTTATGTGGAATTTTTTACAATCACGTTTCCCACTCATTCTTTCGCTCACCGCCCTCCTCCTTCTCGCTTTTTTTCTTCGCATCTATCACCTCGAATCTCTCCCTCTAGGTCTCTACCCTGATGAAGCAGCCAATGGCGTCGATGCGCTGCATGCCATAGAAACTCGTCATTTTGAACTCTTCTACCCAGCAAATTTCGGACGCGAGGGACTCTTCATCAATCTACAAGCGCTTTCTATCTGGCTCTTCGGCAATACCATGGTGGCGCTCAAATTCTGTTCGGTTCTTTTTGGAACTTTTACGGTACTCGGTCTTTTCCTTCTTGGAAAAGAGCTCTTCCATCGCACAAGCGTCGGTCTCAGCGCTGCCTTCATGATAGCCACCTCTTATTGGGCCATCAATTTCTCTCGTATTGGATTTCGCGCTATCATGACTTCCTTCCTTCTCTCCTTTGCTTTCTTCTTCTTCTTTCGTGGTCTCAGGACACAAAAAAAACAAGACTTTCTTATTTCAGGGCTTATCTTTGGACTTGGAGTTCATACCTATATCGCCTTTCGTGTCGCGCCGCTCATTCTCATTCTCCTTCTCCCCGCGCTCATGCTTTCATATGAACACTTCTTTCGTCGTTTCTGGAAACACGGCCTGACTTTTATTTTGGGCGCCTTTATCACCGCTGCTCCCATGTTATTTCACTTCTTTATTTCGCATCCAGAGGACTTCGAATCTCGTTCTTCTCATATATCCGTATTTTCACCAAGCGTAAACCATGGAGACTTACTCGGAACACTCACCCAAACCTTCTCCACATCTCTCATCAAATACAATTTTCTCGGTGATCAAAATTGGCGACACAATTACCCGCCATACCCCATACTTGATCCAATAGTGGGTACTTTCTTCCTCACCGGATTTTGTATACTTCTTTTCCAGTTCTTCCGACTCCTCTATCGGAGAATCCGCTACACTGACCGAGATTTTCATCTTGTTATTTACACCTTCCTCTTTGGATCTTTCTTCACTATGCTCGCTCCGGAATTCCTCACCAATGAAGGACTCCCGCACGCTCTCCGCTCCATCGGTACCCAAGTACCTGTTTTTCTTTTCGCTTCCGTACCAGTTCTCTGGATTCTCAACAAAGCAAAGCACTCAGCTGCCGGTCTCCGTCTTGCCCTCTTTTCCTTTCTTCTGATTGCTTTCTCAGTTTCCGCTTGTTTCAATATCGTAAAATATTTTGTCCTTTTTGCTCACAGCCCACAAGCCGGAGAATCTTTCAATGAAAACTATACCAACATGGCAAAATATCTTCTCTCTCTCCCAGATCAGACTCAGAAATACTACCTGATTGATAGCAATGGCAATAGAGATCGTTTTCATTTACCAGTTGCTGGGATGCCGGTGTACTTTTTCACATATCATCGAGTACAAAATTTTGAAATCGTTTCCCCTGAGACCACCCTTCGTCAACCCGGTGTCTATATCATGACCCATTTCGATCAAGCAATCTTCGAAAAACTGAAAACGCTCTCTCCTGGCGCGTATACAGAACATATCGACATGAACGGTCCAAATCGCAAAGGTGGAGATTTTGACGTTGTTATTCTCCCAGAAATCAAATAAATATACTGTTCACTTTTTCTTGCTCCCTTCCTTTAATACAACCAATCTCTAATCTTTTCTGACTCTTTTCTTATGCATCACCTCAAAAAACATGCTCCCTGGATAGTTACTGGTTTACTCGCTTTCTATGGCATCCTCTCTCTTCTTCTCTCAAGCCAAGAGTCGGCAATCTATGACGAAAGAGCGCATATCCCGGCTGCCTATAGTTCTGTCCGCTATGGAGATATGCGTCTCAACCCAGAGCATCCGCCGCTTCTCAAAAATCTCGTCGGACTCCCCCTCCTTTTCCTCAACGTAGAATTCCCCACCAACACTCCTGAATGGAAAACCGGCACCAATGAACAATGGGTACTTGGTGATATTTTCATGAACTGCACCCGGCCAGATATCGTGTGCAATAACAGTGAAACTCTTCTCTTCTTAGCACGTCTTCCTATCACGCTCATCGCCCTCGTTTTAGCATTCTTCCTTTTCCTGTGGGGACGCGAAATGAGCGGAACACTCACTGGTCTCTTCGCTATCGCACTCTTTGTCTTTGACCCGAATATCATTGCGCATGGACACTATGTCACAACTGATATCGGCATTGCCGCCTTCATGTTTTTTTCTTTCTACACTTTTATTCATTTTCTCAAAAAACCAACCTGGAGAAACGTATTCATCGCTGGCATTTTTCTGGGTCTCGTAGAACTTACCAAATTTTCCGCCGTTCTTCTCTTTCCTATCTTTGGTCTTTTTGTCCTGCTGTATGCTCTCACAAAACAGGCATCGCCTCTCCAAAATTCCACTTCCCATTTTCGTCTCCGTCAAATTGGTGAGTACCTCGGAAAATACACCATAATGATACTGGTCTGTTTTTCGCTTATCACTCTCTTTTACGCGTTCAATACCTGGAACATGCCGGAAGAAAAAACACTCGACACATCTCATTATATGTTTTCCCCGCACACGGGTGTCGGTGAAAATGCTGGTAAACGCTTCGCCCGAACCACACTCGATGCCATGGTGCAGATTCCAGGACTCGATCCTCTGGCGCACTATCTTCTCGGTGTCTTTATGGTGTTTTCCCGAGTGGCCGGTGGAAATACTTTTTACTTCCTGGGCACTGTGTCGGAAGATGCATCACCAGCTTATTTCCCCATCCTGTTTTTAACCAAGGAAACCCTCCCTTTCCTGTTTCTCCTCCTCATCACCTCTGTCTATACCGTTTTCCGTATCATCAAAACCTTTCGAAATAAACCCGTCTCCACCTATTACTCCATCCTCGTTCATTCTTTCCAAGAACGCATCGCTCAGTATCTCGCCGTGTTTTTTATCCTTTTCTACGCTGTGATAAGTATCACTGGTAATCTCAATATTGGTTTCCGTCACCTTTTCCCAATTCTCCCCTTTCTCTATCTCCTCATGGCAAAGACTGCGGCAGATTTCTATCACCGGAATAAACAACAACTCGGGTACATTCTCCGCCCACTTACCGCTCTTTTCTTTGTCCTCCTCTTCATTACCCCGCTTGCTATCTATCCGAATTACCTTTCGTATTACAACTTGCTCGCCGGTGGGAATAAAAATGGCTACATGATCGCTACTGATTCGAATTATGACTGGGGACAGGATCTCAAACACCTTCGTGACTTTATTGATGACTACAATCGCCGGTGCCCATATCTTGAGATGAACTCAATCGGTCAATGTCCCATCTCTCCTATTCACCTTGACTACTTCGGTGGATCTAATCCAGCTCTCTACCTCGGAAATCGCTACGATAACTGGTACGCTGCCAAAACTCCTGAACCAGGTTGGTATGCCATTTCAGCTGTTTTTCTGCAAGAAGGACTCTACAAGGCCAAAGCTCCCGGACAGCAAGGCTATGAATGGCTCCACAATCTCGGTGAAACAGCCCGCGCCGGTGACTCCATTTTCATCTTTTACGTCAGTCCAGAAGATCTCAACCGCTCATCTCAGTAACCTCTCCCTTACGCTCGTATGCTGAGTGCTTTTCTGCTACTCTATACAGGTAAATGGCTCATGACTACTCTTATGTTTCCCGAGCGTCCAGTAGTATCAGTTCCTCAGCAAGAAGATTCCCTAAAACAGGAATTCTCTGGAACCATGGTGCGAATCACTGATGTTTTTGAACAGATACAAATTCTTTGCGCAGAAAATGAAATAGCGAAAAATCTTTTTGAATCCGCAGACAACTGGAGTATGCCTCTCAAATCACGTCTTCAATTTCTCCGAGATTTACTTGAGGATGACCAGCATGCACCTTCCTTCAAAAATACACTCGCAACTAAGACGCTCGCCTCACTACAAACGATCCTGACCACCCTGAGAGAGCAAGTAGCCCAAGGAAATCGCGCTCAAGTTATTCGCATCAAAGAAGCGAAGGAAGCACTAGACCGACTATTCGGCACTGAATCCCTGTCCTAGCTCTTCCTGCGTCCACCTTTCATATACAAAAAGAAGAAGATATTTCTTTTTCCTGACTCTCTCTTTATTCTTGGGAACTCGTAGCTGGTTCCTGATTCAGAGTATCTACCGCTTCCTGTGGCGCCTCATTTCGCAACTGATAAAAGGCCTTACCTGAAATACGAAGATCAACAGCCACTAAATCAGCACTTCTGTCTTTCGGTATCGCCTTCTCACGTACAATACGCAAAGTATTCAACGTTTGCTCAATTGGAATATCTGGAGTGATACGCAAAGAAAAATTCTTATCCGTTTCAATCCGAAGCTCATCAGCATATTTCGACGGGAGAAACATTTTTTCTTGAATGAGAATGTCCGCCTGTTCCGAGAATGCTTGAGACAGTCCGCTTACAAAAGAGAGGAATTGGGCTGTCACGACATACTCACCGGTCACAACTGGCTTACGCATTTCATCCACGAGATATATGTGTGGTGCCCGGTACTCCTCAAGTGCTTCTGGTCGATCCTGAAGCACCCCTTCTTCATTAACTAAGAGACAAGACTCTTCTTCTGAACACCAAAAAAGGAAATTGCCTCTTTCTAGAATCGAGATGCTTATCGTGTTCGGAAATGATTTTTGAACCGTTACCTGACGAATAAGCGGTGAGGCAGCAAGAAGGCGCCCTTCTATGTAATGTGTTGAAAGCAAGAGAAAATTATTTTGTGGCACAAAGGTCCAAATATTTTCAGAAAGAGCGGTTCGAGTCATCTGCCTCACTTCATCCGAGGTAAGGAGCCCGGCACCATCAA
>JAUPUC010000053.1 GCA_030917745.1 Patescibacteria group bacterium
TTCAAGTGTAATCGCAATCAAACCACTTCGACGAACATTTTCGAATTCATCAAGCTTGGATTTTTTGACTGTTCCATTGCTCGTTGCCATAAAGAGATACTTGTAGGCATCATCCTTATTCAATGAAATCATTTCGGTAATTTTTTCTTCCTGAGAAATCTGGAGAAAATTGACTATGGCTTGTCCACGAGCCGTACGCGAGGATTCGGGGATTTCATAAGCCTTTATCTGAAAGACCTTACCCGAATTAGTAAAGAACATGAGATTATCATGCATTTCAATGGTCAAGACCATGGCGATACGATCTTCTTCTTTGGTCGTAGCACCGATGACCCCCTTACCACCACGTTTTTGTACGCGGTATACCGTTGGATTCATCCTTTTGATATAACCATCTTCGGTCAGAGTAATAATCGCTTCTTCATTCGGGATAATATCTTCCTGCTTGAATTCGCCGATTCCGCCCTTGATGACCTTCGTCCGGCGCTCATCACCGAATTTATCTCGTACCTCAATTAATTCGCTCTTCACGAGACCGAGAATCTTCTTGCGATGCTTCAAAAGGTCTTCCAGATACGCGATTAATTTCAATTTTTCCTCAAGTTCATCCTCGATTTTCTTCCGTTCAAGCCCAGAGAGGGTCTGCAGACGCATCTCAAGGATAGCGGTCGCCTGCCTTTCGGAAAGACGGAATTTCTTCATCAAATTGATATGCGCTTGCTCTTTCGTTGGAGATTTCTTGATAGTTTCAATAATAGCGTCGATATGATCGAGTGCTTTCTTCAAACCTTCAAGAATATGCGCTCTGTCCTTGGCTCTTTGAAGCTCAAATTGCGCTCGACGAGTCACCACTATCTCGCGATGCTTGATATAGTGTTCAAGAATAGCCTTGAGATTCAGCACCTGAGGATCCACTCCATCCACCAACGCCAGCATGTTCACATTGAAATTCTTCTGAAGATCGGTCATGGAATACAGCGCGTTCAGAACTTTCTGCGGATAGGCATCCTTTTTCAGCTCGATCACGATGCGGACACCATCCTTATCTGACTCATCACGCAAATCTTTAATACCGAAAATCTTCTCCTCTTTCACAAGATCGGCAATTTTGATAATCAATGCGGATTTATTGGTTTGATACGTCATTTCAGAAACAATAATCTGAAAACTACCCGCCTTGGTTTCAACAATATTCACCCGAGCACGGGTCACGATAGGGCCTCTCCCGGTCACATAGGCATTATGAATATCACGACTGTTGTATATGATGCCACCAGTCGGAAAGTCTGGCCCCTTGATAAACTGCATCAAGTCATCAATGGTTGCTTCTGGACTGTCAATCAAATGACAGATACCATCAACCAATTCATTGAGATTATGCGGTGGAATATTGGTCGCCATACCTACGGCGATACCCACGGTGCCATTCAACAGAAGCTGTGGGAGTTTCGCGGGCAGCACAGTCGGCTCTTCGTGTACGCCATCGAAATTCGGAATGAAATCGACGGTATCCTTCTCAATATCCAAAAGCATCTCTTCGGCGATTGGAGACAACTTCGCTTCTGTATAGCGATACGCGGCTGCGCCATCACCATCCATCGAACCAAAGTTTCCCTGTCCCCAGATCAGTGGGTAGCGAAGGGAAAAATCTTGTGCCATACGAACCATCGTATCGTATACCGCCGTATCACCGTGCGGGTGATACTTTCCCAGCACTTCACCGACAACCGTTGCTGATTTCCGAAATTTGGCGCTCGAACGCAGCCCAGTTGACCACATCGAATACAGAATACGCCGATGTACTGGTTTCAAACCGTCCCGCACATCCGGCAAAGCACGCGCCACAATAACACTCATGGCGTAATCGAGATACGATTGCTGAACCTCATCCGTGATATTCCGTAATTCTATCTTCCCATCATGATAGTGTGAATCCGCCATAGACCTTCTCCAATCAAATTAATCTCCTTTCATTTCTTCCCTCCTCTTACTGCCTCTCATTCACGGTTTGTGTTTCACCGCTCTGATTTTTCATTCGCATTTCACTCTCAAAAAAATCTTCCACCGGAACAGAGGTACTACTAGCGTCCAGTTTCTCTCCTTTCTCAAACAATTCTGAGAGCGACTGTGTCCCCAAAGAGCCAGGCAATGATTGAGTCGCTCGATCTTTGACAACGTCAAGGCTCTCTGTATCCGCCACCGAACGGAAGCTCTCTTGAACCGAGATGAGCCAAATACCCACTATCAACAACATCGTAACCGATACATACCCAAACATATACCGACGCCTAATTTCTTCGGGTTTTTCACGAATTTCATCAATAGTATCCCACAATGAACGCATACTCCCTCCTTAGCTGTTACTCAAGAGAACAATTTCCATAGTCTTCCCCTCGAGATCTTTCTTTTTCATATTATACTTGAGAATAGTCTCTTCTGGACAATTCCCCAAAATATCACAGAATTTTTTAATTTCCCCAAGTGATATTTTCATCCCCGGTAAGGCATAATGCATCGGGATGGTTACTTTTGGCTCAATTTTACGAACCAAATCATCCATTTTATCTAAATCTAGAGTGTCCGATCCATCTGCTGGAACAAACAAAATGTCCACATCTCCTAATTTTTCAATAACGGATGGCTCAAGCTCATGACCCAAAGCGCCAAGAAAGCACAGTCTTATTTCTTCTGATTCAATCAAAAAAATAGTATTTTTCCCTTTTTGAGAACCTTTTGCATTATCTCGAAAACTTGGAAACCCAACAAGGGTGATGCCATTTACCGCATATTCACCAGGGGCGTCCAAAATAAGGGGTGATCCTTTGAGCGAAGAGGCCTCAGCGCTGTCTCGCTTCTGATGAGACAAAACCACCACATGAGCCTCACCCTGAGGAGCACGAAGTCCGGTAGATTTATCCGGAACGTCCGTAAAAATAGTCACATCTTCCGTGGCTCGGCCATTCGGTTTTGTGTTTATCTTAAAGCAAAAATCACCGTAATATTGAATATTCATAACAAGAGCGATGGTCGATTACTTCCGGATTGTAGCACAAAAAAATTGCCCTGTCGATACTCAAACAAGCCAAAAAATGGATTTCGTACTTGCCAAAACGAGAAAGACCTGCTAAACTAGCTCTACTCGGTGTAAGAAGGTTTAATCACAATTGAATAGTGGGATGCTTTTAATCCCTCAGTCGTTATCGATTTTCGATACGTTTTCTCTTCTGGTTTAAAGGCACCTTACTCAGTTCGGGTGTTTTTTGTTTCTCTTCCCTACGAGTATCGGCTTATAATTATTATTTTTCGTTGCCGACGGAAACATCAAGTACAATTTCTATGTCAGAAGTCAAAAATAGCCCAGAGACAAGCCAAATGGAAAGTCTCCTCGCCAAGCATCTTATTGAAATTCCAAGTGTTGGAGATGTCGTTCATGGTGTTGTCATGAATGTTTCTTCAAACTACGCCCTGATCGATTTAGGTGCACTTGGAACAGGCATTGTTCTGGGCAAAGAGATGCGCGATGGACTCGGTGTAGACGGAAAACTCAAGATTGGAGCAGAAGTCAACGCGACTTTGACAAGCTTCGAAACGGAAGAGGGCTATATTGAACTCTCTATCCGCGAAGCTTCTTACGAAAAATCCTGGGAAGATATTGAGGAGAAACTCAATGCTCGTGAAATCGTCCAAACCAAGGTGACTGACGCGAACAAGGGCGGACTTATGATTGAAGTCAATGGCATTAGTGGTTTTCTTCCGGTATCTCAACTTTCAAGCGAGCATTATCCTCGTGTTGAGGATGGAGATAAGAACAAAATTCTTGAATTACTGAAGAAACTGGTCGGACAAGAAATGAGTGTCCGCATTCTTGATGCTGATCGGATAAGCGAAAAACTCATTGTCAGCGAAAAAGCAGCCCAGAGCGAAAAAGAGCGCGAGCTGATCAATCGACTCCAGGTAGGCAATATTATTGAGGGAGAGGTGAGCGGCGTTGTCGACTTTGGTGCTTTTGTGAAATTTTCCGCTCCAGAAAGCGAAATGGGAAAGAAGGCCACGGAAAAACTTGAGGGTCTCGTTCACATTTCAGAGCTCGCCTGGCAGCTGATTGACGATCCACGAGAAATCATCAAAACCGGCGAACATGTCTCCGCGAAAATTATCGGGATTGAAGATGCTCGCATTTCACTTTCTATCAAGGCATTGAAGAACGACCCCTGGGAAAAAGTTGGTGAAAAGTACAAAATAGATGATGAGGTTCAAGGGAAAATCGACAAAATCAATCATTTCGGAGCGTTCGTCTACCTTGATAAAGATATTCATGGACTTGCCCACGTGAGCGAATTCTCAGATGTCTATCCTGGACGCAAGATGGAAGAGGTTTTTTCTACCGGTGAAACCTATACCTGGCGTATTCTTTCCATCGAGGCCAAAAGTCATCGTCTCGGCCTTCTCCCGGTTAAAGCCGGTGCAAAAGCCAAAGAAACGAAGGCGGCTGCCCTCTAAACCAAACAGAAAACATCCCGCTTCAACACGGGATGTTTTCTTCTCAGCTGTATACAAGTATGGATACTTCCAATATCTTCATTCTCTCTGGCCCAACTGGCTCTGGGAAAGACAGTATTATTCAGCAACTT
>JAUPUC010000063.1 GCA_030917745.1 Patescibacteria group bacterium
GGTAGCGATGAGATAGAGCATCATCACGAGGAGCGGAGAGAAGTTCGAAGAATGATACGCGATGCTACCATGAACGATCTGCGACGTCACCGGATCCACGATGATGAGATACAGGAAAGAGAATCCCACCGCCGAGCCGATAGCCAGACCCAGCTGAAGGATCTTTTGGCGCAGCGGATCGGACTCGATGAGCAGCAGAGCAAGCGGTAGAAAGATTGGCCAAAAAATATGCGAGAACAGCACAAACGCATACGTCGCGATGGTATTGAGCAGATCGGATCCGAAAGAAAGCCATACGACGCCTTCAATAGCCTGCTGGATCCCAAACCAAAGCGGGATACTGGCAAAAGGGAGTTCGGCCTTGGTCTGAGCACGCGCCACCGTCAGGCCGCCCATTGCACTCAGTGCTCCTCCGGCTGCGAAACTGGCTGTAGCAGAAAAACACATACTTGTTTAGTGATCGATAGTTATTGCTTCAGTATAGGAGCAAACGCGAAACCACGCCACCGTCACACCGTCTGCAGGCTTAAAAAAAATGACGTCCCTGTAAAAGTTGGGGGCGTCATTATACAGCGCCGTATGAGGCATCCTATATTTCTCTTCTCATTATGCCAGGTAGCTTGTAGACGATGTCTACATCAACCAAAACTACCTCAGGAGAAGCATCGAGAGAATCCCCGTGTTTCTTGTAAGTGATTTTCACCTCCTGATTCTCGTAGGCGATGATCCGCATAATCTTATCCGCGAGCGGCCTTTCTTTGATCATAAAAGAGAAGACTTCAGAACTCGATCGTTGCAGCCTGCCTACCCAAGCATCACAATCATCAAAAGAACGAACATCAGCCTGACAGACAAGGTCGACAATAGCACCGACCTTTTCCTCGCTCATTGTGTTTCCGCACCCGAGCAGTATTACCGCCATCGGAACCAGCATACATACTCCCAGAACTTCTTTCATGACAAGACCTCCTCAAGAGATTGCAGAAAAGAAACTTCGATACCGTCTCAGTTGAGACCGGCTATCAAGTCCAAATTTTAGCACTTTTTCAGGATTTTATCAAAAAATGCGCCCTACCACCAGCAGTATGATTGCTTATCATTTTAGAAACAAAAAAAACGACGACCACGGAATTGTGATCGTCGGAGCCAGAGTTCTGGCATTTTATTCCTTGAGAGGTATTTGATCTGAAGAAGGCGATATGTTTGTAATAAAGACACCATCACTGTCAGAGTTCCAGAAAGAAAATGACCTCTTCTGATAGGTGATCCGCACGGGTAGATGACTGATTCCTGCGATACTTACTTCCCTGAGAAGATCAGGATCATTGATTGTAAAACGTAAACTATCGCTTGGATGAGTTTTGAAGTCCTGAACAGTAAGAACCTGGGGTTCAGAGTAAATCGCTGATTCCCAGGTTTTTTTGAATATCCCTCGAGAATACGGTGTTATTACCCTACCTATTTTCTCACCATTTTCTTCTCCGCAACCCATAAGAAGTACCGCGAACAAACTGGCCAGCAGAAAACTGAAGATTTTCTTCATTGTAGACCTTTCTTGAAATAAGTTGTTAAAGGGAGACACATTGATATGATGTCGCTCCTGACTTTTTGTCGCTTTTCATCGACTGGCCACTATAGCATATTTTATGCCTTTAGTCAACAACAATAGATCTTTCATAGAGCGCGCCCTCAACTACATCTTTCTCGAGTCATAAGCCCAGTGCAGCAGAGCCTGTCTTTGTCTTGGTCTGCAAAAAACATCCCCGGTTCGGCAATTATTTTTTATTTGCATTATATGCCTTCGCATGGCTAACCACCTTTTAATTTGCCGCTCATCATCGTCAGTCCTCCGTCCCATAGAGTATCTGCAATACCATTCAAACCATCCTCGTGGATCTTGTGGATGTATCCACCCTTTGGCTTGCCATACCGCAAGCGACTGACTCGCGTTTACATGAAAAAAATTCAATTCCTTGTGCCTCTTTCCATCCGGTGACAACTTCGCATTTTTGAACCAATCTTCGGGAAATTCTTTCGGCTTATCAGAAAAATATAATCCGCCGAACACACCGAGTTCGAGCATTTCTCTTGGAGTGAGATCTGGCTTGAAGCGTGAATCAAAAGCTTTCTCAGTAGTGCTCATTATCTATTCAAATACGTAATGATTAATTGCAAGCCAGTGGCGAATATTCCCCACAAAAGATATGGGATATTGACGTAGACCACCCAGCGGAGCTCAGGGACAGTATGCCAGAGGGAATAGAATGCCCAGATGAGCGTACCGATCACAAGCAGGATATCCAGTGAGGCGAGGAGATTATTTTTGAGACCAAATTGAATCGGGGTGAAAATAAAATTGAAAAATAGATTGAGGGCGAAAGGCAGCGCTACAATCCACGGAATTTGTTTCGTAAGCGCCTTGTAAAACACCGTGCCAAAAGAAACGGCAATAATCGCATACAGCGCCGTCCAAACCGGTCCGAAAAGCCAGCTCGGCGGTGCCCATGTCGGCTTGATAAGCTGCGAGTACCAGTCGGATGTGTTCATATTATTATTTTAAATTTAATTTATAGGACAGCTATTTTTACCTAGGAATTAACTGAGAAACAATAGTACTTCTCTCACGAGTTCGCTTGCCGGTTTCTTGCTATTGAGAAAAATCTTTTTTCGGGCATATGCTCATATGAACTCGAAGCTTCGTTAGCCTGTCTTGCTCTTTCTATATCATGATGCGCAGAGTGACGTTCCCTTTCTAAAAATCTTTTTTTCCTCTCTTCTTTATCAAGCTGCAGAACGATGGTATAGATATCCAAGCAGTATTTCTTTTGTAGTATTCCAAGTATCCTGCCGTCTTCAAGAAATTTAACTGAATAATTGTTCTTTAAAGTATATCAAAAAGAGAGAAATCTGTCCTCGCATCCTTGCAAGAGGTTTCTGATTTCCCAGTGGTCGGCATATCAAAATATATGCCGTTTTTTCTTATACCAAATTTTCTGGGACTCTGGGACGAAGTTGGAACTTTTATAGATCATTATCCACGTAAAGTTTGTGAGATATGCCTAGTTTGCAAAACGTATCGTTTCTCGTCCTCCAAACTCTGAAGAGCTCGATTTCGGTGCCACAATCTGACCGTTCTGAATAACCATGTAATCTCCTTGGAAAGCAGATGCACCAAGATTAAAAGATTTCATAAAGACGTCAAATGTGACCCGTTTTTTGTCGTCTTGGCAGCCGCTGTAATCATGCTCGTCCACGATTGCATTTTTTGAAAAGTCGTAGGCGCCTATCTGTGCCACA